>JAFZFY010000132.1 GCA_017555665.1 Pseudomonadota bacterium
TGCCTTCGTCGGTCACGTGCGTCAGCACGCTCCCTCCGCCGTCGCCTCGGCTCCTCGAATCTGCTCGAAGAAAATATAATATAAGAAAACAGGGCCTTATGTTTTGTTTGAACGAGGGCACCTTCTTCGTTGCCTTCGTTGTCGCTGTCGGTCACGTGCGTCAGCACGCTCCCTCTGCCGTCGCTTCGGCTCCTCGAATCTGCTCGAAGAAAATAAAAAAAGAAAACAGGGCCTTATGTTTTGTTTGAACGAGGGCACCTTCTTCGTCGCTTTCGTTGCCGTCGTCGGTCACGTGCGTCAGCACGCTCCCTCTGCCGTCGCTTCGGCTCCTCGAATCTGCTCGAAGAAAATATAAAAAAAAATCAGAGCCTTTTTTAGAGACGTGTCACGTCTCTGCTCGCCTATGCGCCGTTAGCCCATGCGGCTCGTTAAGATCATCAAAAATACCAATATGCCATATCCACAATCGTAGAACATAGCCTTTCATTTTATCGCTTACATTTGCCTATAGCCTGCACGAAATCCCCATAATACTCAACCAAAACGCCACGAGCACAAAGCAGAAGCATTTGTATTGCACATCTGCGCCAGATATGTGTAAAATGACCGTTGGCCGTGTGTTATTTTAATAATATGAGCTATGAGGCGTTCACCAAATGTACAGAAAAAATAGTAGTTTACGCATATTGGTGTTCGCGCTCCTGTTGGCCATATCAGGATGCGCAGGCTCATCCTCAAATACCTCAAATACAGCAGTCAATGCCTCTTGTGAAGGCAACCATGCTGACCTTGAAGGCATGGATCTGAATGGGATATCTTTCGAGAATTCCAGAGGTCTGGAACTTCTCAAGGTCTGCAACAGCAGCCGGGTCGATATCAAAAAGATGCGCGCACTCATCAAATCTGGTGTGAATGTCAACGCGCGGATCGAGATTGACGGGCAATATCTCACGCCGCTCGGCGTCGTCTGCAACCGCAGTGATATCGATGCGAAGGCCGTGCGCGCCCTCCTCGAACTCGGTGCAGCTGTCAACGCGACAAGCCTCACGCCGTTCAACCGCCATCGCGATGTCAGCGACAAATATGAAGCGACACCGCTCGCGTTGGCATGCGATCGAAGCAACATCGATAGCGAGGCCATCTCGGTGTTATTGGAGCATGGCGCAAAACTCGATGATGGCAACTATACCATGCTCGATATCGTGTGCAACCGCAGCAAGATTGATATCAAAGCCATTCAGACACTCGTCGCATACGGGGCCGATATCAATGCATTCAGTATCAAAAGCGGAAAGACGCCAATCCTGACTGCCTGCAATCGCAGTGAAATCGATGATGAGGCACTTCGCGTTCTGATAGAGCTCGGCGCAGATATCAATCTCGGCACGAAGAACAACAATGACACCGCCGTGATGGTCGCAACCGACCGCAACAATTTCGACAAGAGCGCGACAGCGCTGCTGCTCGATTCCGGAGCGGATATCAATATCAGGGCCAAGAACGGCACGGATCTGCTCAGCGGTATCATTCGAGATCTGGACCTGACATAGCGCGTGATCGACATGGGGGCTAATATCCATTCCAAAGATAATCAAGGCACGTCATTCTTTCATTACGCTGCCTCATGGGGAAGTCCAGAAACCATATCCTATGTTTTAGGGCTTGGATTTAATATCAATATCAAATCAAAAAATGGCTCTACACCATTGCATTTAGCCGCTTATGGAAACACCCTGGAAGCTATCCAATTACTCGTCGATTCGGGGGCAGATATTTATGCAAATGACAATAATAATATGAATGCATTGATGTATGCTTGCGCAAAAAAAAGAAAGCAGTTAGATTGTGTGAAAACGATTCAGCCAGATGTTGTAAAATATCTGATTGATCAAGGATTAGATGTCAACCAAGCTGACAAGGATGGTTGGACGGCTTTATTTTATGCGGGTTATGCAGCCAGTCAAGAAGATGACACATCTAAAGTGATAGAAATGCTATTAGATGCCGGCGCAGATTTATCATACGCAGATACAGAAGGGAAAATAGCCTTAGATTATGTAGAAAATGAACATACTAAAAATACATTACTATCCAGAGCAGATAATTCAGTCAAACTGCATGGCCAGTTGTTCAATGCCGTCAAAGCAAAGGATGTGTCAAAAATTCGGTCACTTATTGATGCCGGAGCCAACGTCAATGAACAGGACAAGTATGGCAGAACGCCAATATGGTATGCCCCAACGATAGAAATTGCCAAATACTTGATAGAACACGGTGCAGATCTCAATATTCTCGATAAATATCATAGCTGCCTTGTCACACACAGTATGAGACCGAGGTATAGCAACCATAATGGCGATGGCCATTCTTTTACAAAGGAAGATCGCACGGATCTGGTCATTTTTCTCATGGAACAAGGCGCAAAACCCGGAAAAGGCAATCTGGACGAGTATTACAAAAGGAAAGAATTGTCCTTGTACTCGGTTACAGGTTGGCTTGAGTTTACATCCCAATCACAGTGGGACAAGTTCCGAAAGCTCTATGTCACAGAGGATACTGTCAACCTTCCAAATGGCGGCATCGGTACCCCACTGCTCTATGATCTGCTCCATGATCCAGGAGGCTTTCCTTCTCCCTATCGTTTAAGCCAAGATTCCGAAGAAATCATACACCTACTAGATTTAGGCGCTCGGCTGGACTGTGAACATTGCGACAACAATATGTTTGCGGAATATCTGGGAAGGCCTTCTATTCAACAGAGCAAAGAAGTCGTTAGAAAGTTTTTGGATATCATCCCAGCTAACTACGAGGGACGAGAAATACTCAACGCATACTATGGGGAATTTAATCAATCTCTAAAAGTACCAGTATTGATATTGATGATTCAAAAATTCCCCGAACTTGTGCAGGAAATGATTGATAAAGGGACAGATCCCAATGCCGAAACAGTCCGCATAGATGGAATGCGGACCTTTTACGCGGACGGTCATGAAACCTATCAAGAGGGGATCACACATCTAGAGACCGCCTTAATGGCTGCGGTTACTCATCCAGATATCGTGGAAGCATTGATTAAAGCTGGCGCCAATGTCAATGCAACAACCTCAAGTGGCGATACAGCCCTAAAAATAGCGAAAGCTAAAAAATATACTCAAACCGTCAAATTACTGTTAAAAGCAGGTGCAAAATAATACGTCTCCCATAAGAGGAATACCTCACATTGTACGCGTTTGGAAAGCACCCAATGTATCGAACACACTTCAATATACAAGTTTTGATACTAGCGATTATCTTGTCATTAAGCGGTTACGCCCCGTTGGGGCGTTTTGGGATTCTGGCGGCGGGCAAATATAGAAGTGACATTTCCTGGGAACTGTGCGATATCATAGCCTTTGTGGTGTAGGACAAACCGTGATCGGTTTGGGGTTTGAGACTGGCTTGAACGGAGAGGGCAGGAAACACAGATGAGATTTATCCCTTGGGTGTGTGTATTTGGTGCGATCGTATGTTGGGGGTGTGACCGGCGTCCCGATAGCGTGGCGGATATTCAGCCCGATATGAATGCGTCTGCGTCATCCGAAGACGCTCAGGTCTATGAAGGCGCGCAAGCCGGAGCGCAGGCTGATGGCGTGCAGGGCGTTGGTCAGTTGGAAAAGAGAGGTACAGAGACTATGGCATTGGATGAGACGCCCATGAAGTGGCGGTATATTTTCATGGAAAAGAATGATCCGGAAGCGATGGCGGTCTATGCGGAGGCGGAAAAGCTCGTCAAGGACATGCGCACGTATGAGGGTGCGCTGGACAGCGGAAAGCATCTGGGATCATGGTATATTTTGAGCTATCCGGATCCGCCGATGCCTGAGCTGATGCCGACAGATGTATCCGGGCCGACGCGCGATGTTTTTCTTGTCGATATGAAAGCGCGCAAAGCGGTGCAGCGCGGGGATTGGGCGGCTGCCGGGCCATTTTTTGTCATGCTCGCTTTGTATGAGGATAGCGCGCAGCGTGCGTTGCCGCCCGAAAATCGGCGCGTTGCCGATATTAATCTTGAGAATTTTTCGGCAAAGATGCTTGCATCGTTTGCGTCGCTCGTCGCCTTTGGACATCAGCTGTATTGGCATGAGCCCGTGGCGGAGAAAACGCCCGAAGGCGCGCTCGTGATCAGATACGATGTACCGCCGAAAGATGCCTCGGTCATCGCGAAGCATTGCAGGCTCACGGTTACGGATGGGGGCGTGACGTTTGAGTCTGAGGATTATCATATAGATTGATGCCGCCAGGCATGCGCATGAAATTCGCTTGGGTGTGCCGCATGGGGCGCATATATCGATGATCCCTGTTGTGCGCAGCATTTGAAAACATGAGGGGATGCGCGTTTTGGGGGGCTTGCTCACGGATCCGTGGGGCGCGAGTTGCGCCGTCAGGCGCGAAAAAAAAGTCCGGGCGTATGCGCAGCATAGCCCGGACCAAGGCGCGTAGCCCGCAAGGGCAAGCGCCGTGTGCGCCGCGCATGGAACAAAGCGGCGCGCATGAAGAAAAATCAGTGTTTTTTCTCGTTTTTGAGCAGAAGTTCCGTGACTTCGGGGTTGTTCGAGAGGAGCAGCGCGGTGAGGCCGGAATTGTTTCGGACGCTTGGGTCGAGGCCGGCTTCGAGGAGCTTTTTGACGGTCTCTTTGTACTGGACGCAAGCCATGAGCGTGGTGTTGCCATCACGGTCTTTGGCACGGATGTCGGCACCGTTTTCGATGAGGCAGAGGGCGCAGGCATCGGAATTGGCGCAGTGCAGTGGCGTTTCCTTGCGTTTGTTCTGGATGTTGACTTCTGCACCGTGGCGGATCAGGGTCCGTATGAGTTCCGGTGTGGAGGCATAGAAGAGCGGCGTCTCGTTTTTCTGGTTGCGCGCGTTGACATCGGCACCGGCGATGATCAGGAGCATGGCGGTGTTCGGGTGCCAGCGGATCTGCGCGTGGAGCGGGGTGTTGTGCTCGCAGTCTGATGCATTGATATCGGCACCGGCATCGATCAGCGCCTGGGCGACATCCTCGTTCCGGGCATAGGCGAGCGGCGTGCTTTTGGAGTCGTTGCGTGCGTTGACATCGGCCCCGGCGGCGAGCAGAAGTTCGACAGAGTCTGTATCTGGTGCTGAAAAGAGCGGCGTGCTTCCCGTAAGGTCGTGAAGCTCGATATCTGCGCCGGCCTGAATGAGTGCCTGGACGACATCGGCATTTTTAGCTGCGTGCAGCGGCGTGCGTTCGCCATTGTCGCGTGCGTTCGGGTCAAGACCTGAGGCGATAAATAACGCCACCGATTGCGCGTTCGCGGCGAAATGCAACGGCGTCTCGCGGTTGTTGCTCGTGATCCGGCAGTCTGCGCCGGCATCGATCAGGAGCCTGAGCGAGAGCGGATCCGTGATATAGAACAGCGCGCTGCGGTTTTCGGAATCCACGGCGTTGATGTCACAGCCTGCCTGGATCAGGAGCTGGACGGCTTCCGCGTCTTTGGGAAAACATAGGGCCGTCTTGCCTGACTGGTCGCGCGAGCTGGCATCTGCGCCGGCATCGAGAAGCATCTGCACGATCACGCCGCATTTGGCATGACGCAGAAGGTCATTCTTGTTGTCTAGCGTCTGGAGATCCAGGCCGTTTTTTACGGCTTCATATAGCGTCGTGTCGTCTAAATAACTGCTAAAACTGGTACTGAGAACTGTTTTTTCATTGATCGGCATATCATCTCCCAGGAGCGTGTAAAAACTCTTCTTAATCATATCACATGTTGACTGAGATACTCAAAATACAAATGGAAAGATATAGGCGCAAAGTCGCGGCTCTGCGCTTGGAAGGCGGATGTATCGTGGGATTTGACGTATGCAGCGGGCGGCAGCTGGTCGTTGGTCGTGCCTGGGCTTTGGGGGGCTGAGGAAATAGAACAACTGAACATAGGCGCAGGATGATTCATGATTTAGAGTGCGGCTGCCGAATACCCAGGTTGCTGTTCAGCCGCCCTCTAAATTTGAGCGTTTCAGCGCCTGTCACGCCGATGCGCAATCATGCACTTATATTTCCTTAGCCCCAGAATCCTTGTGCAGCTAACGACGGCCTGCCAACAGTTGCCTACTGCCTGTTCCGCAATGCCCACCATGCATTCAGAAAACGTCGATGGGCTGAACAGTGACCGTATTCCGAAGCCGGATGCTGTGCGTGATTGCGCTTCCAACAGATCTGGCGTTATGGTAGATTTGGTCGATGCGGTTTTGCAGTGCTGACAGAAAGAATGTGTCTGAGGAGTGTGCCATGAAAAGGTGTATTCTTGTGTGTGTGTGTATGGCGATGAGCGTCGCGGTCGTGTCTGGATGTGTTGTCAAAAAGAGTGAGGTTGCGCATTCAGATGCCATAAGGGAGACGCCTGGCGTGCTTGAAGATGGTGCCGGTGCTGCGGATGCGTCCGAAGCGGCAGATGACTCGGGTGGGCCGCTTGTATGCCCGAATTATTATCGCATCGAGGACATGGCCGCGCTTTCGGAGGATGAACGGGAGCTTCTGGACAGTCCTGACGGCATCGTGTGCAGTGATGGCGAAGCCTATTGTTATGCGTATGGGCAGATGCCGGTCAAATTGCCGGAAAACGGATCGGGGTACGAATGCATGCCTGTGTCTGGCTTTGCATCCGGCGTGAGTTTTGTGGAAATGGAGCACTATGATTCGACGGCTTATCCCTATTGCGATGGGGATAACAGCAAGCGCCGGCTGTACCCTCGGGGCGCTGGCGTGATGCGTTCCGGGGGGAGCCGCCGCGCCTGGGTGTGCGTGGATGAGGAGCTCTGCGAGTGTGGCGAGAAGCCCTGTAAAAAAGGGGCGATCTGTGAAAATGAAGTCTGTCATGCCGCATCGCAGGATGATCAGGCGTTATGCGAACGCACGGAATCAGGCGATTACAGGAGTTATCAATCGGAACTGTCGGACGAGGATGCGCAGGATGGGGACAAGCGCAAATGCGGCAGTGCATGGCTTGATGCGTCGGATAACCGGGTATGCCTGCACCTTCCTGTCGGGGATGTGCCCAAATATCAGATATGTTCGACCGATAAGAAAGCGTCTAAAAAGAAGGTTAAGAAAGCGGATTCTGAGGATGAAGAAGAGGGGATGGGGCTGAGCTGGCTTCCTGCCATGAATCTTCGCGCGAAGACCGTGTATCTCGATGCGGAGCGTCAGGGGTGCACATGCGGCAAGGAGAAATGCAGCGGTGATACGGCATGCTGGGAAGGCCGCTGTGTCGATATCGCAGATATGCAGCCGCTCCCGTCCAAGGATTATCAGTGGGCATTCGGGCGGCCGCGATGCAACAAGGGCAAATGCGCCTGCGGCTCTGAATCTTGCCGGAAAGGCGAGTGGTGCATCAGCGGACGATGTTTTGATTCCCCGGATGTATTAAAAGTCGAGGATCGATATATTCGATACGGTCAGTATGAATATAAGAATTATTTAAATAAATATTATTATGATTATGATAAAGACGAGCCGCTTCCGCGCGATCACTATAAATATCTGACTGAGATCGAGTGGGTCGATATTTTGACGCACAGCGCATCTGCGCGATGTGAAGATGATGATATGCCCGAAAATCTTGATGATTATATATGCGTGATCGATAATGTGGATAACGGCTGTGGCGAAGGCATGGTAGATACGTATGCGTTCCGAGGCTGGCATTGTATGAAGGATGAGGGCTGTGCCTGCGGCGCGGGGAGATGCGGCAAGCACGGCCGTTGCTATCACGGGCAGTGCCTGTATGATGATATCTATCTTGCGATGGCGTGCGCGCATGATTATCTGCTGTGGGGGCACGGCGACGAGGTGAAAGCGGATGCTGAGGGCAACTGCAGATGCGGCCAGTCGGTCATGCCGCCGAATGTGGCTGGCTATGTCTGCGAGTCGGACAGCGGCATGATATGCGGCCTGCGCAAAGGCTGTGCATGCGGCGATGCCGTGTGTGCCAAGGGGGACTACTGCCTTGAGCCGGGAAAATGCGTCGCGGATCTCGCTGAGGCACAGTGATGGGGCGCCGATTCGCAGCGCTTCACAGTTCGGCCCGCCGGTGCTTGCTGGTATGGCGGGCATTGTGCGGCAGGCAGTAGGCGGTAGACTTTGGGCTGTAGGCCATATCCACAGGCGTTGAACACAGTTTAAGCAGATGCCTGCATATAGCGATAGGCGTTGTAACGCTCATGTTTTCTAGGTTGCCTGATCGGTAATGTCTGATCTGGGGATGAATGTTCAGTATTGATAGACAGGGTATCACGTGTGTGTTAAAGTAGGCGATAGTGTGTTGGTGCCTAAACGATTGATACTTGACAATAAAGGAGAACAGTTATGGGATTGTTTGGCAGTAAAGACAAGGTGACATCGAAGAACACGATGGATCGGGTTGATGAGAAGCTCAAATCGACGAAGGCCGTCGGCTATCAGGCTGGCAGTACGGATCGGTTTGAAAACGATCATTATGGCGACAAGTACATGGCAGACGTGTATGTCGACGTCAAAAATGATGACAACGTTACGATGACGTTCCAGCTGCCCGACAAAAAGGCTCTTGATGCGAAGCAGGCCTATTACAATCTGGGCGGCGACGTGCTTCCTCACGGCATCGCAGAGATGGTGGGCAAGAAGAGCATGGCGTATTTCAATGACTTGAGCGCCACATCGCTGTCGTTCCAGAAGATCGGCTGGAGAAAGGGTGCTGTTGAAGAGCCGAGCACGAAGGCGCAGAAGGGCGGAAAGATATACAACTTCCGTCTGACGGGCAGGGAACTCGCGGCTGCCTTTACCTACATCAATGCGAAACGTGCGCATGACTACACGATGGGGTTCAACAGCGCGACGTTTGCGTCCCATGCGCTGAAGGCAGCCGGCCTCAATGTTGGCATCACCGGTGGTTCGTCGAGCAGATTTTCGAAAAGCATGGAGGATGTGATCTCCAAACAGAGTCCGGAAAAATGGTCGCAGACCGCAGTCAAGACGGTGCGTCAGGTTGGCGATGGAAATGCAACGGCGCCTGATGAGATTAAATATATGGCCAAACGCGATGTTGATACGCGCCGGAAGGGCATGCGCATGAACGATGGTGTGAACACCATGGTGGGTGGCGGTCACTGGACGCATGATGGCATGACATCCAATGGCAAGCATGACGATATCAATACAAAGGCCGTGAGCCTGCAGGATCTTTATACCACGCTTTCGAGTTCTGATTACAGCACGCTTGAAGGTCAGAACAATAAGCGCGACAGGGATCAGGCGGATCATGCAGTGGTCCAGGAGAATCTTGAAGAAAGGAAAGCGTCGGATGATCGCGTAAGAGAAGCAGCTGAGCGGAACAAGCACTGGAGTGTGCTTAATAGCCGTGCAGATAAGTTCTTGATGTCGCAGATTGCGGTGACTGCCAATGGGTTGCTCAGTTATCTCGACAGCTGCTGCCCGAATGCAGAGACGATGGCAAAGAATTATCTTTCCAAAGATCGCGTGCTTTCAGCTTGTGGCGAGGCGCTTCAGATGATCGCTTTTGACAATGGCAATCGCCGCATCCCGAAGAGTATGCGTGATCATGCAAAAGCGATTCTGGCTCGCATTGCGCCGGAACTGGACGAGGCTGCCTATCAGCAGCTCGCTGCCCAGAGAGCGCAAAAGAAGGACGAAATGGTTCGTCATCTGCGCTTGGCTTTGGGGGATTATCGCAGAAACCGTGCGAAGGGCCAATTTGGCGGTGGTTCCGCGTTCATGGAGGAACTGAGTGGGTTCATTTCGAAAGGCCAGGTTCGTTCGAGATATTTGGATATGGCCACGCTTAAAGCTGAGTTCGGTGGTGTGCTTCAGGAAATGGCATATGCGAATGGTGTTTCCCAGGACGTTCGCACCAAGGCTATCAAACTGTTGGAGATCATTGCTCCGGATATGAATAGCCAAGATAGCTATGACAAGTCAGCCCCCAATGGTGATGTTCGCGAGAGAAAGAACAAGGAAACTGGCTATGAAGCCTATGTGGAAGAGTTCAATAATAGAACTGCGATTGGCTTGAGATGCAACGAACAGGCGCTTGATATCTTCCATCTTCTTGATGTGGATACCAAGATAGGCAAATACAATGATCTTGCAAAGAATATTCTTGGTAAAGCGCTTCTCCGCATTGCGTATGACAGATCTGTGAACGTGGAGGAGAAGCATCGTGAGACCGCTAGAAAGTGGTGCTCAACATTGAATGTTGGCGGGTTTACGCAGCAGAATGTCAAGGTTGACACAGCTGCTTCAGCAAACGCGACAACAAACGTCAAGGAGAAAACAGAAGCCGACACGGGAACGGAAGCGAAGTAATTCCTTCTGAGTAATCCTAAAAATCCCCTGCCCCAAAAGCGCAGGGGATTTTTTTTGCCTCTGTTCGATGACGGCGGGTATGGTAATGCCTTGACCAATTGGAATGGGAATGTTTTTTCCCGGTAGAGACGTGTCGCGACACGTCTTTACATGGAACGATTGTGCCATGATTGGTTTTAATACCCTGGCAGAGGGGGTAGCGGCGTATGCGCGGAGCCAGAGGCGTTCGGAACGAACGGCCCTGGCGAGCACATAGCCGCGCAGGGGGAGGCTTCCCCCTGCACAAAAAACAATAAAATCAAAGAGCGCGTGAATTTTTGGGATTCAGACAGTATAATATGGGTCAGGCTTGTTTTGACGCGAGGTGCATGATGAAAAAGAAGACTGCTCGGATTTTTGTATTGTCGTCGCTTGTCATGGCTGGCTTAGTGCCTGCGACAGCGCTTGCAAAGCCGCCGATATACTCGCCATGGACGTGCGGGCAGGGGTATAAGATCACGCAGGGGAACAAGGGGACGTATTCGCATCAGGCGGGCAAAAAGGAACAGTATGCCTGGGATATCGGTATGCCGGTGGGCACGCCGATCTTGGCGCCAGCGGCGGGCACGATCACGCACATCAAGGAGGATTCGAACAGGAATTGCTCGTCCTCGTGCAGCGATGCGAACTATGTGGCGATGACGTTCGACGAGGGCGATGCCGCCGTGTTCGTGCATTTGAAATATCAGGGCGTGCCTGTTTCGAAGGGGCAGCATGTGAACCGTGGGGATGTGATCGGCTATTCGGGGAATACGGGGTGGTCGACGGGGCCGCATCTGCATTTCCAGATCCAGCAGGCATGCGGCTCGTGGTGGTGCTGGACGCTTGAGACGCCGTGGGTCGGGTTCGGGATCCCGCAGGCGGGCAACTGGATCACGAGCAACAACTGCTGCACGGCGGAGGTCTGTGACGGCATCGATAACGACTGCGACGGTCAGGTCGACGAAGGCGGCGTATGCGCGCCTGATACGGAAGTCCAGATGCAGGCGATGATGTATGATGTGCAGAACACGGATATCGACGGCGATGGCAAGGCAGATATCTGCGGTCGCGGCGTGGACG
This sequence comes from Pseudomonadota bacterium, assembly GCA_017555665.1. Classification (GTDB taxonomy): domain Bacteria; phylum Myxococcota_A; class Bradymonadia; order UBA4248; family UBA4248; genus UBA4248. Next base: position 11,463 of record JAFZFY010000132.1, read on the forward strand.
GTTATTTCTGCACGCTTTCGAGTACCGGCGGCCTCGGGGATGCGCCGCTTCGGATCGCCGAGGTGAGCGATGCGAACGGGTGGAACGGCGGCTCGAATTACCCGACATTCCGCTTTGCGGATATCAATGGCGACGGCAGGGCGGATCTATGCGGCCGTGCGCATGCCGGGATCCGTTGCTGGCTCTCCAATGGGGAAGGGTTTGATAACGGCTTCAGCTTTGCCGTGCTCGCGAGCGGCGACGGTTACGATCAGGTCAAATACTATTCGACGATCCGTTATGCGGATATCAACGGCGACGGCAAAGAGGATCTCTGCGCCCGTTTCAAGGACGGATTCAAGTGCTATCTGTCGACAGGGAACGGGTTTGACAAAGAGGTTCCGCTGGGCGACATGAGCGACGGCGGCGGCTGGGGGAACGAGAAGTATTATGCGACGATCCGTGCGGGGGATATCAACGGCGATGGCAAGGTCGATATCTGCGGGCGCGGGAGCGCGGGGTTCCGGTGCTGGCCGTCGACGGGCGAGGGCTTCGGGCCTGAATACCCGGTGCTGTCGTGGAGCGATGAATGGGGCTGGGGCAATCAGCAGTATTACTCGACGATCCGTATGCCGGATATCAATGGCGACGGCAAAGCCGATGTGTGCGCGCGCGATTCGAGCGGCCTGATCTGCTATCCGTCGACGGGCACGGGCTGGGGAGACGCGATCCGCGGCCCCGAATGGTCAGATAAATGGGGCTGGAACGATTACGACAACTACTCGACGCTGATGTACGGCGATATCGACGGCGACGGCAAGGATGATATCTGTGCGCGTGCGAATGCGAACGTGAGCTGTGTCCTGTCCACCGGGACGGGCTTTGGCAGCGGTTTCAGCATCGATGCCTTCAGCGACGGGAACGGCTTTAACCAGCCGGAGCATTTCCGCACGCTGCGCATGGCGGATGTCAATGGCGATGGCCGCGCGGACGTGTGCGGCCGTGGTGCCGACGGCGTCGACTGCTATCTCTTCAATGGGGAGGGGTTCGAGCGCGCAGAGGGGCCGCGATGGTCCGATCACTGGGGCTGGGGCAATCCGCAGTTTTACAGCACGCTTCGCATCGGTGGCCCGCTCAAAAAATCGTGTTCGCGGCAGACCGAGATCTGCGATGGCATCGATAACAACTGTGACGGCCGGATTGACGAGAATTACGTCTGCTGCGAGCCCTCGGATGAGATCTGTGACGGCCTCGACAACGACTGCGATGGCGAGATCGACGAAGACAAGGTCTGCTGTACCGAGGAGATCTGTGACGGCCTCGACAACGACTGCGATGGCGAGGTCGATGAGGATAACGTCTGCTGCGTGCCCTCGGATGAGATCTGTGACGGCCTCGACAACGACTGCGATGGCGAGGTCGATGAGGATGACGTGTGCTGCGAGCCGTCGGATGAGATCTGTGACGGCCTCGACAATGACTGCGATGGCGAGATCGATGAAAACGGCGTATGCGATATCGTGGAACCGCCGGATGACCCGGATGATCCCGTCGATCCCGGTCAGTCCGAACCGGAAAACCCTGATTATACAGGCAGTGCGGTGATCAGCCAGTCGGATACGATCTCTGTTTCGATGCGTTACAAGGAGGGGTGCAGCGCATCCGGCAAGTCACGTGCGCCGTTGCCGCTGTCGGTTCTGTTTGGCGCGATTGCCGCGCTCGGGCTTGCACTTGTGCGCCGCCGCAGGATATAATTATTTTTTGAGTGGCATCGCTATGGCCGCAGGCCATACGCGATGCCGCGCCGCCTATATGCCGCTGGCATATACGGCTGCGCTTTTTTTGCGGCATGTGATATCGGCGGGAACGTATGAAACCATATATTTGTATGATTGCGGGGGCGTGTCTTGGGCTGTCTGTGATGGCGTGCCAGCCACGCCAGGAGGCTTCGCAGGATCCGGCAGGCGCATCGTCTGCTGAAGCGGTTGCGGTGGCTTCGGGGGCTTCGGGTGCCGAAAACGGCGGCGGGGCGGCGCCGGATGCGGCGGCTCAGCCTGGGAACGGCGCTGCGCAGGAGGCTGCGGCTGAAGCTGCGCCGGAAACCGTGTCCGAGGCAGAGAAAGAGCTGGATGCGCTCTTGGATGCGTATCGCCCGCATTTCAGGCCCGTCGTGATCTATTTTTCGCATACCGGGCATACGCGCTATGTCGCGGAATATATACAGAAAGCCACGGATGCCGATATCTTTGAGATCAAGCCGCTGGAGCCGTATCCGGAAGACCATGATGCCGTCCTTGCGCGCGCCAAGAAAGAGCTGGATGAAAAAGCGTTGCCGGCCATCGCGGAACTGCCGGATGAGATCACGTCTCTGAAGCCGCCGAAACTCCGCATGTACAGCGTGGTGTATCTTGGATTCCCCAACTGGTATGGGACGATTCCGAGGCCGGTGTTCACGATGATCGCTTCGGGGCTGTTTTATGGCAAGGCGGTGGCGCCGTTTGTGACACACGGCGGCGGCGGCATGCAGAATATCGAGACGGATCTCAAAGAGGCGATGGAAACATCTAAAGTATTGAAAGGGCTGCTGATCCGCGACAAGAATGTGCAAAACAGCCAGAAGGAGATCGACCGCTGGCTCTCGACGATCGTCAACAGAGGGCGATGAGCGGGGCTTTGTGCCCGAAGGCCAAGGATATCAGGGATCGCAGAGAGGGTAGCGGCGTATGCGCGCAGCTCGCTGGGACGCGTCACAGACGCGTCTCTGCGGCGAGCACATAGCCGCGCAGGGGGAGACTTCCCCCTGATAAAAAAATATCAAAAGTATTAAAATTATAGCGGAAGCGTTTTCTGCATATCGATGCGTTGTGCGGCTTTTATGATCTTTTTCATCAGAGTGGATATCGCATATTGGGATGGAATATCTTTTAATGATACAGAATTAAAGCTATCGTAAGTGGCGTTTTGTAGATTAAGATGCGGCTCAAATGTGGCGCATTGGGCAGTATCTAGGATGACTGTCATTTTGATATGTGTAAATACGTGCGTGATTTGTATATTGGAAGTGTTCCAATGATTTGGAATATCTGCGAGTGCATTTTTCCATAAGAGATGGCGAGGCAGGCGGCATTCGGAGGCGGCATTTGTGGAATTTTTACATATTGTGATCATGGGGAATTCCCACAGGCCGCCGAGCAGGAGTTCGCTTCGGCGTCTGGCGATCAGGCATCTGCCGTCGTCCTGGCGCAGGAGGAGGCATGCGCGGTATTCGTCGGTTTTGGCGGGGGCGGCTTTGGGCGTGGGGAGGGCTTCGGTGAGGCCGTGTTTGAGGGCGAAGCATCGTTCGGCGAGCGGGCAGGCGGCGCAGCGCGCGATTTTGGCGCAGCAGCTTGCGCCGAGGTCCATCATGGCCTGATTTGTGTCGGCCGCATGACCGTGTGCTGCGACCTTATGGGCGGTCTGATGCAGCAATTTCAAGGGCTCGCCGCGCGACAGGTCGCCGTCTATGCCGAAAAAACGTGATATGACGCGCTCGACATTCCCGTCGATCGCCGGCGTGTCCTTGTGGAATGCGAAGGCGGCGATCGCGCCTGCCGTATAGCTGCCGATGCCTCGGATCTTCTTCAATTCTTCGGGATCATCGGGAAATGTGCCGCCATAACGATCCACGATGAGCTTGGCGCCTTCGTGCAGGAAACGGGCGCGGCGGTAATAGCCGAGGCCTGCCCAGAGCTGGAGGACTTCGGAAATGTCGGCACTGGCCAGTGCCTGCACGCTGGGGAATCGTTCCAGCCAGCGGGCATAATAGGGCAGGACGGTCACGACCTGTGTCTGCTGGAGCATCAGCTCCGAGACCCAGACTTCATAGGGGCTCGGCTGATCGCGCCAAGGCAGTTTTCTGCCGTTCTGGAGAAACCAGTCGCGCAGCGTAGATGCAAACCACTCGGTGTCGTTCATCAGGATTTCCGGGCAATGACGCGGATGTATTGAGTCGTTTCGCCGGTCTCGTTTCCGTCGTCATCTGTCAATTTGAAGCCGGGGACATGTGCGAGCTCGAAACTGCTGAAATATCGGCTGATCAATGACTTGATCTCGTCGTCTGATTGTCTGAATCGCGCCCAGTCGTCAAAGAATGTGACGGTTTTGTCATGACCGCCGGGGCAGTCGTCGCCATATCGCTCGAAGCAGCCCAGAAAGACGCCGTGTGCATCGAGGACGCGCGCGAACTCGGCGACGGTGGTTTCGATGTTTTCGAGATATTCGAGGCATCCCAGCGCGATCACGATGTCGAAGCGCTTGTCGTCGAAGGGGAGGGCTTCGCTGAGGTCGTGCGTGAGATAGGGGATGTTCTCGGAGTTTTCTGCGGCAGCGAAGCACATTTCGGGCGAGATGTCGAGACCGTAGGGCTCTGCGCCCTGCGCCTGCAGCCAGCGCGTGCATTCGCCGGTGCCGCAGCCGGCATCAAGCACGCGTTTGTTCGCGAGCGTTTCCGGGGCAAACGCCGCTTTGATGTGGACGAATGGATCCCAGCCAAGCTCCTTGCGCATCTCTTCGTAGCCGTCAGCGAGTTCGTCAAATAGTGTCTGTGGTGTTTCGTGCATGTTTCTCTCGGGGATGTAAAGATGTCGTGGGCTGCATGCCCTTGCCCAGTGTACATGATGTGCGTGAATCACGTCTAGAGGCATCGACTTGCCAGGCGCGATGGCGGCGGTTCAGGCCGCAGGCGTTTAGGGCATCCTCATTCAACGGGGATGTCGGGTATCTTGACGTAGAGGGGGCGAGACAATAAACTACGGTCTGCGTCATAGCGGACACGCGTAGTAGGAAAAGGAGTGCAGATATGACAGATGAAGAGATGCAGGCATTGACCGATAAGATCAATAGTTATTGGGCAAATCGTCCGAAATCCTCGGGAGAGGAAGAGAAAAAGCCGCTTGTGCCGGTACATGACTTTGATCTGATCAAGCCGTTTGAGTCGGATGCGCATATTGCTGGCGTGCGCCAGTTTTATGAGAATCAGGACAAATAATGGGGAGATGCGTCGCCATCGGGGGACGGGACTGGCGGTATTTGGGGGCTCTGTTTAACAGACTTGGATCTGTATAAGAGGGATATCACTGGTCAGTCACAGGGCATGGGCTTGCATGGGTTCATTCGTATCTTGCGCGATCAGGCATACGGAATCATTACGGTGGTTTGAGTTAGGAAAGACGATATGCGGTGGACAATAGGGATCTGTATTGGGGTGCTGGGTGTGAGCGTTTTGGGATGCAACTTGTCGAGTATCAAGGATCTTGGGGTTCCATGCTCGGATGTTGAGGGAATCAAGCTAGAATCTGGGATGTGCATCTTACAGAATAAAGATGGGAATATTGAAGAGTTGTGTGAGGGGTGTAATGAAATAGATAAAAATTTATGCCATAAATATATTTCAAATGGCGTGTTTGAATTTAACAGATGTCCGCCTGAATATGTGTGTTCAACCGTTAAAAGCGGTGGGGAACTGGCGGCAAATGCGAGCTTTTGTAGTTTGAGAAGAGGGGATGATGCTCTGTCATGTACGTCTGAGCAAATCTATATATGTGACAAGGAAGGAAATTCGACGTGTGAAAGAAGTTGCCAGTATTGTGATCCGCAATACATGTGCTATCGTATTGTCGGTACTGAAGATGGTGGAGAGAAATGCGAAAATGCCGAGCGTAAATGTGATGAGGATAAATCTTATCTGTGTGTGAACGGTCAATGGGAGGACAATGCTGAGTGTGCCTACGGATGCAATACAAAAAAAGGATGGTGCAATACTTGTTTGGAGGATGCGAATATCTGCACGGCAGATCATAAATGTGCGAGAAATGGCGAATGCGTCGAGAAGACGTGTCTGGATGATCCCGCAATATGCCAGCCTAGCCAGAAGTGTAATGCGGATGGCAAATGCGTCGCGAAGACGTGTCTGGATGATGCGGGCGTTTGCGCGCCAGAAGAGAAATGCTCGGAGGATGGGAAATGCGTGGCGAAGACGTGCCTGGATGATGCGAGCGTTTGCGCGCCAGAAGAGAAATGCTCGGAGGAAGGGAAATGTGTGGCGAAGACGTGCCTGGATGAGCCTTCTGTGTGTTCGGCTTCGGAAGTCTGCAAAACAGGCGTGTGCCTCAGGAAGAGCTGTACGGAGGATGCTTCGATATGTGGCAAATCTATGGAATGTCTGGAAGGCGAGTGCGTGAGTAAAAAAGATGAGAATCCTGAATTATGCAATGATGCTGCTGTGAATTATTTTTGGAGTGATCATTTTGATCTGATCGATAGAATTTTAAAGTCTGATGCATCCGAAGCATGCAGTATCTATGAGGATATGCAGCCGGTGCTTGCGAAAGATGGAACAATTTTGTGTAGCAGGACTGCGTTGTGTAATCATCCTGAAACATTAATGAATTGCATGGATGATTACATTCAAACCATTATATTGGGTTCATATAGTATGCCCTCTGGATACGTGAATGAAGGGTTAAACACCGGTGATGTGGTTAGGATTTATAACTATGTGAATGCTTTGTCTGCTTGTGAGCAGGCAGATTGCATCCAAAAGCCGGAGGTTTGTTCTGAATATCAGCAATGCAATTCTGAGGGGAAATGTGTGCCGTTGCCTTGCCGGTTGAAACCGGAGATCTGCGGTGCGCATTATCAGTGCATCGAGGATCTCTGCGTGCGCAATACATGTGATATCGATGAAACGATGTGCAGTGATACGATGTGGTGCGATGAGGGGGTTAAAGAGTGTCGTCTTCCTCAAAAATGTCATATTGATGATGGTGAAGAAATATGTTCAGGCGGCGATTATGCATATTGTAAACATAAACTTGTAAGGGAACTGTTTTATAATAACTATAAACTTATAGATGATATTGCCTTTGGCGACAAAAAAACACAATGCACGGCATTTTCTAAGATGGATAAGATTATTTCGAATGAAGGCAAGGCTGTTTGTAATCAAATCGATTATTGCAGTAGCGGAAGAGCATTTTATATGTGTTTGGCGAATTATATCACGGACATTTTTTTAGGATCGGTTGATGTGCCTGAGTCGTATAAAGACCGCAAGCCATCCATGGCAGTGGCGAATACTGTCGTAAACTATTATTTAGGGCCTGAGAACATGTGCGGCGGGAATTGAGGAATTGCTTTTGGTGAGTTTTGGGGCAGAGGCGTTCGGGTGTGAACGCCTCTGCAGAAGGGTTATTTTTTCTTCATCAGGGGGGAATCGTTATCGACACGGGCCCATTTCCCTGCACGTGCTTCATTGATTAAGGCATTGTTAACGGCTTCGCAATATTGATTGCGCCCAGGCATGCCGTCGAGTATTTGCGGAGCCAAAAGCTCGTAAGTGTCTTTACTGTCCAAATCCCTGACTTGGATGATGTTTCCGCCGAGCTGGCAGCCGCCGCTTCCGCCGGCACAATCATCGTCATTATTGTTGCTTTTACAGTTGTCATAAACTTCCCATTCACACTCGCAGATTTCTTCTGGTTGACCGTTTATGATTTGCCAATATTGGTGAAGAACCTTTTCGCCTTTTGCTGCTGAGGCTGTAAGAAATACCACGCCAGGTTTCAAATTATACTTTTGGTATTCCTCTTCAGTAATGAACGGATTAGGAATTAAAGTGTCCTGAGATTCACAGGCTTCATCATCAGACGCATTGGGATCTGGAATGTAATATGAATAATCCGTGAAATTATTCTTTGAGCCTTCACGACTTTTTGGTTTGTGAATTTGGAATGGATCATCGATGAACCTGGCCAAATCAGAAGCGTAATATGTCGGGTTGAACGCTTTAAAGAAACCGGCAAGTCCAGGAATGTTGCGCTTTTCAGGTTTTAAGTTGGCTGCGCAATATGCATAATTTTCATATTCTGTAGCGGTTTTAGTGACGGCCATCGGGTGTGTCAGATCTTTTTCATTGCCAGAAAATGGCGTGCAATATCGGTTTTCGTCCTGAGCTTGAATATTAGAGTTATGAACGGCGATATAGCATGGCGTATTGAGTTGGGAATCGTGGAAGATCAGATATTCGGGCTTGCCTTTTTTGGACTTTATCGATTTTGTAAAACGGAGTCGCTCTTCTGGCGCCATGGTTATTTCGGGTTCAGGAATGAGCGCAGGAATGTCTGGCATTTTGTTTACTGTTGGGGTGTTGCCGACGGCTAGGGCATTGAGGTTATCATTATGATTTGCTGACGTGTCAAATGGGTTGTCTATTGAACAGAATTTGTCTTTAATATTAGAAAAGTCTTCTTTTGTTATTTCTTGAATTTCTAATGGTTTTACTAATTCTGATACTTTGGAACAAGAAATTGAGCCATCTATTAGCCCACCTGTAAGATCTCCCAATACGGGGCCTCTCTTAGATGCGAGATCGGTTATTGCAAGGAGTTTGTAAGCAAGATATGAACATTCTGGGTACCAAAAAAACATGGTTTCGCAGCCTTTGGCAAATTTCACTTTATCTTCCGACTTATTATAAATGGATGGGTCTATTACCTTCATCATATAATTTGCGGATGCAAAGGCCGTGGCAACATTTTCTTCAATTTTATCATCGGGTACAAAGGCATCATCCCAAACGTAGAGATTTTTTTGTTTAAGTAGTGCTTTCTGGTTTTCGATTATATTTGGTGTCGGAGCAGCGGTAGGCGTACTGTCATTGAGCTGGTTTATATCCTCTTGATCAACATTCGGTAAGGAATTTGAGGCTAGTTTGTCACAGCCAGTGACAGGCATAATCATAAGTGTAGTAAAGGCAATAATAATACTCTTGATAGAGGGACGGCGTATCCAGCATGTGTCCATCATGTACTCCTTTTCTTTTGAGGTTGAATTTCGATTTACAGCTATTTCACTAGCTATAAATTTATCGTATCATAAAAGTCCTCTCGACGTTTTGGGACGAAGAGAGGACCGGCGGACTTGATGATTTCTTGATTTCGAGGCGTTCGATATCGAAGACGAGCATGCCTTGAGGAGCACCGGGGGCACCTTTGTACGCGAGCTCTTCGGGAATCCACACGCGGCGCTTTTTGCCGGCGACCATGTGCTGAACGGCTTTCCGACCTGCTTGATTGGCTGCAGTAGTGCCAACAAGGGGGAGCAATCCTAAAGCGCAAGAGATGCATGGCTGGCTAATGTAATTCCTCATCAAGCGATTTCTCCTTTGGGTCTAGGATAGCTAATGATTTTTGAAAATATCATGGATGACATAAACTTACTAGTTTAAAAATCAATCAACGCGCCGTATGCGCAGCATAGCCGCGCCCAAAGCAGAGCCGTGTCGTGGAGACTGTGAAAAAACGCAATCTTTGGGACACAATTAATACGAATCAGCCAGTCGGATTCATCGTAAGCGCCTAATAATCCCACGTCTTTCGTAAGTCTTTAAAATATTGCACACTCCTCTGTCAACTATGTCAACATTGACATAGTTTTTCATAGTACCTGTGATTTCTGGAGGAATGTGCAATGAGAGTCAGCGAAGCGAA
>JAFZFY010000133.1 GCA_017555665.1 Pseudomonadota bacterium
AACCGCCCAAAACATGCACAAACGGCGCAGTCAAGTGCGCGGATAACGGCAAGCAGGCGCTCATCTGCCTCAATGACCAGTGGGTCACCAAAGAGAATTGCGCAGAAGAATGCACGAACGGAGTCTGCGTCGCCACGCCCGAACCGATATGCACGAACGGCGCTGTCAAATGCTCCGAGGACGGCAAGCAGGCGCTTGTGTGCAGCAACAACGCCTGGACTGTCAAAGAGACATGCGCGAACGGATGCGCCAATGGCATGTGCAAATCGCCCGCAACCGTTTGTGTTGAGGGCAATAAGAAATGCTCTGCTGAGAATTCAGAGGTATTGGTCTGCAAAAATAATGCTTGGGTTACCGAAGAGGTTTGTGCAAATAAATGCAACAAAGATGCGGTCAAATGCAATGATGTTTCCCTGGACGGCGCCTGTGACAATGAAGGCCAGCTGCGTTGTAGTAATGATTTGTTGAAAAAATGTGTTAAGAAACAGTGGCAAGTTTATGAGGCATGTGAATTAGGATGTCAGAATGACAAATGCAACATCTGCCAACCCAATAAACATGTCTGCGGCACTACCCTTAATAAGCCTTCGTGGGAATCCTTTATATGTGATGGACAGAAATGGGTTTATGATGACATTTGTACTGGTTGGGCTGTGGACTGCAACGCCAAAACGGGCTATTGCGAGACGTGCAGAAAAGACCAGGAAGGAGAACTCTGGTGTAATGGTGACGTAATCTTCCAATGCACAGATCTGCAGTGGCACAAGGTTGAAGTATGCTCTGAGTTCAGGTGTGGCGTTGAAGAGAGCCCTGTGCGATGCTACACATCTCCCTATAATCAATTCAAATGCTCGGATGACCATACAAAATCTTTATATAGTAATGGCTTTGGCTGGAAAGTCGTTGAAGATTGCGGGGGGAGCACCTGCAGTGATGAAACAGGGAAATGCCATGACAAGATCTTTTTCTGCGGTAATCATTCCCTGTCAGATATCAAATTCGATTGGTATATGTCCTTTATGCCGTTATCAGATGATATTACAGAGGATAAGTATAATTATGATGACTTTGTAACGAATCATCCGACAGGCACCTTTAACCAGTGGTGTGCTCAGTTTGATAATCGTATCGGCGTATGCCAAGAATATAGCAATCACCCCAAATATAATTGGAAGAATTACTTTGGCGGTGACTGTTTCTTGCCATGTTCGTCCAAGGATGAAGGCAAGGCGTTCACAACTTGTGAACACTTTGATTTTGGCGATAATTGGTATCTCGAACCGTATTATTTCAACTTTCATGGAATTAATGCAAGTGATATTATAGAGTGTAATTATACAATCTATTTAGACATTGCATCCCGTTATGTTTGTACCAAAATCGGCAATCAGTATGTCTATTATCCCGTGGAAAGTGTCAATGCCTGCGTCTGTGGAAATAATCAGTTGTGTTCTCTACTGTCATACAACAGTGTAACCAAAGAATACGAAAGCTGTAAGGAATAGGTCAAGGAACAAATCTCTGTGTAAATGAGCTCTCAAGCGCATCGACGTATCATCATCATCTGCGTGATTAAGCGTTTCAACATCTCGGATTTGAAGCAAGCGAGGGGGTAGCGGCGTATGCGCACAGCCCGTGAGCCGTGAAACGGCTCATGGGCGAGCACATAGCCGCGAAGGGGGAGACTTCCCACGGTGTACGCAAAGTCGGGGTTACAAATTAAAGCAGTCAAGTGATTCGACTGCTTTAATCTCGGTGTTCTAATAAATATAAGCAGTTATCTTGCTTCCGCATAATACTTTGATGGAAGAAAGATTTTTCTCCTGTGCCCAAAACAATCCAAGGTGACTCCAAGGTTATTTAGATGCTTTGGTAAATCATTGGTTGCATTAAACATACAAAGTGCATACAGTTTTGTATGCGTGAGGCTGTTCTTTTTGTTATCCTTGTCAAAGAAATAATACAATGCGTATTGTCTGCTTCTCGTATTATAATTCACTTGATACACATCACACAATTCTCTTGTAGTGTGACTCACAAATGTCCCAATTTGCCTTCCTGGGCTTTTCAGAGAAATAGAATCCAGAGTTCTTTTTATGCCTTGACGAAATTCTGTAAACAATGCTTTATTATTCGGGGAAGTTCTGAGTCTTGCCGCAGCATAAAACAGAACATCAGCACAGAACTGATCGGTATATTTTGCACTCATGGGAAAATTCGCTCCTAGAAGTCAATGTCTGGAAGGTCATCACGGAAATTTCCTTGTTCAACATCATTAAGGGCATTTTTGAAAATTTGACACACCATTTCCGGTGTTTCAAATGCTCTTACTTCTGCCTCGTACAACTCATCCAGTGATTCGTTGTAAATATCGTCTGAAATGCTATTGTCGGGTTTCGTTGTAAATCGCTCATATCTGCTTTTACGATTGGGCTTTTTCTTAATAAGAACCATATCACAACCTCACTCAGTTCCAGTCTGTTTGATAGCGACCATCGCTACAACCACACGCTCTTATAGCACAAAAATTCTGACAGGCATTCAGGCAGCACCTAAAATCAGGAAAAGCACATGAACACTAGCTTTCATGCTTCAAACCCTAACCAGACACTCGGTTTTGAAGCCGTCAATTCCTTTGGTATTAGCGCGGTTTGCCACATCTTTCTTCAAGATGATCTCGGCATCATCGGGTACGATCCGTTCAGAGACAAACACGTCAAATGGACGCGATTTCGCCCATTTCCAAAATGACTCATGGTTAAATCCTGTATCCTTGTATTGCTTGCAATGCGTTCCTTTGTAGGGAATATCACAGTACACAACATCGCCATCACGATATTCGTATTGCTCATAAGACAAGTAAGAAAACTCCAGACGCTCCAGACGCTCCAGACGCTCCAGACGCTCCAGACGCTCCAATGACAAGAGCCGTTGGGTGTTCACGTTTATCTGTAAATTTGATAATAACCGTTTATGCCCACGCCACCAACTATACCGCTCTTTCATTGAGACTAAGTTGGGTAGCTGAATGTCATGCAAGATGGTACTATTGTTGAAAATCACCCCATCTACAATCCATGCTTCAATGTCATGTTTAATCGGTTCGATTTCTCTACCATAAAGGTATGTGCTGACATCATTTCCAAAACTCCATACTAACCTTGTAGCCCAATCTTTTGACTTGAAATCCTCTCTCGACACCCAATCATACGGAACTGGATTTTCACCGCATAAGCATTTGGCATATAAGTCCAGTGGTTCATGCGCTATATCGTTGATCAAGAAAGTTTCCCACTTGTTAGCAAACTTTCGGATCGCACAGTCTGTTATTGCACACCCGCCTGCAAACAAATCAACGAGTCGTTTTCCTGATGGTAGTGACTCGCAAATATGCGTTGCGTAAATGTTTTTTGACCCCTTGTATGGAATACCAAAAGACATTCTCCACCTCCCTATATACAACGCCAACATTGGCTTATATGTTTGGATAGAGAATGTGTTACGCGGCTAATCCAAGACCGTGTCTCAGTACGTCAGCGCGATACTCGATATCATTGCGGCAATGAGTTCGTTTCATGCTCACCGTTCTGACTTTCTTGTCTTTATGACTACGCAATATCCCGCACACCAGATGCCTGAGTATAACGAGGTTTTGCGCGTGACGCTTTTGTCGTGATCGGCAAGCGTCTTCGCCAAAGGTGCCGTCCAAAACCGAATGAAGCCCTGCCTCGATATGCCAATGTCCGCGCACAATCTCAGACGCTTCAAACGCAGTCATTGGCTTGCTCGACACATAATAGCGTGTACTGGCTGTTTCCTTGCCTGTGGATTTCTGCATGACATGAGACTGAACCTCAATCAGACAACGGATATACGACCAGTGATCATGCAGATAAAACGGCAATTCAGATGACATGACGTGATATTCACGCCGCTCAATTCGACCGTGACCGCCTTTATCGTCAATACAGGTCTGTATGTCTTCGGGCAATGCACGTTCAAAACAGGCAATGACGCTCTTTTGGAGTGATGGCTGATTGCCTTTCACTTGCAGACAGAAATCACCGCCCTGCTTCACGATCTGGCTAGCAAGCGTCGTCTGGCAAAATCCCGCATCTCCAGTCACCATCTTTCCATGCAAATCAAGCCCTGCAAGCAGTTCCATAGCAGAAGAGAGTTCTCCGCCTTTGTCGCCCATCACAGCTTGTCGAACGACCTGAAACGCTCTGGAATCGAACACGGACACCACATGAACTCGATTTTTCTGTGCTTCCTTTTGGTCTGTTTCCCAGTCTTTTGTTTTGACCGTTCCATTGACGGTTTTACCGTCTATGGACAGAAAATCAGAGAACGATGGATAACACGCGGTAATCCATTGAATGAACAGGCTTTCAATGGATTGAACTGGCAATGCTCCGACAACACGCATAAATGTGTCGTGTGACGGTATGCCATGCGGCAAATCCATGACCTGTGAAAGCGTTTCATATTCAGATTTCGCCCAATCCTCGACGCGTACAAAGTCGTTTTGGTCACACAGCAGGGCAAGGACAAATATGCTCAAAACAACGTCAATCTTATGGCGCACGCCGCGTTTTTTGCGAGGGTCAGGCGCATTTGAGGCAAGATCGCAAAACCTTGAGACAGCTTTGCGATAGGACTCGATGACGATAGACATCACCCATCTCCATGATTGCCCCTTGTTATGTTTGAAAGTATATCATGGAAATGGATAAAATCAGAAGAGTAGCACCACCAAAACTGGCTATTTTTCTATGGATTTACGACTTTGCGTACACCGTGGGAGACTTCCCCCGCCAAAGCGTTCAAGCCCAGATATTTAATTGCCTCTGCACGCGCAGCGCGCTATGATTTATATAGTTTTGTTTGTTCTGACCTATAGGTGTACGTTATGAATAAGAAAATATTAGTTATCATCTTTTCACTTTTTTTTGCCCAGGCTTGTGACGAAACAGAGCCCCCAAACAACGGCCAGACGTATGACCCGCTTTCTTGCATATCGTTCGTAGATACGGCCTTCGGCATCTATGCGATGACGCTCTGGGATGCCGACCACGATGGCTGCCTGAGCCATGCCGAAGCCGCACAAGTCTATGAGATTCCAGCCAACGCCTTTTCCGGAAACACAATGCTCCATAATCTCAGTGACCTGAACAGTTTCCCGAATCTGACGGTCATCGGGACCAATGCATTTTCTGGATGCACCAGCCTGATAACGGCCGACCTGCCCAATATTCAGACTGTCGGGAACACTGCGTTTGCCGGATGCACGAGCCTCGTGTCGGTACGCCTGCCCAATGCATCAAGCATCAGCGACAGCGCATTTGAGGGCTGCACGAACCTGACGAATATCGTCGGCCCGGTCACGCAGAACATCTGCACCGGCGGCGCGATCAGATGCGCGGACAACGGCGCACAAGTCCTGATATGCATGAACAACCAATGGATGACCAAAGAAGCCTGTGCAAACGGCTGTTCCAATGGTGCCTGCATCAGCTCGGAACCGCCTAAAACATGCACCAAGGGCACGCTCAAATGCTCGGATGACCAGCGCGCGGTGCTGCTCTGCAAGAATAACAACTGGATCACGCTCTCATCGTGCGCGAACGGATGCACAGACGGCGTTTGCATCAGCACGGAACTGCCCAAAACATGCACAAATGGCGCAGTCAAGTGCGCGGATAACGGCAAGCAGGCGCTCATCTGCCTCAATGACCAGTGGGTCACCAAAGAGAATTGCTCTGAAGAATGCACGAACGGCGTCTGCGTCGCCACGCCCGAACCGATATGCACGAACGGCGCGGGCAAATGCTCCGAGGACGGCAAGCAGGTGCTTGTGTGCAACAAAAATCAGTGGAACGTCAAGGAAACCTGCGCGAACGGATGCGCAAACGGTGTTTGCATATCCAGCGAGATCTCGGACGATGCCAACCACAACCACATGAATGACAAGTTTGAAACCGCCGTGAATCAGGGCAAAGACTGCCGCAAGTATTCCGACTGCGACACAGCGCCCGGCAAAGGTGACGGCTTCTGCGACAGCTTTATCGGCTATAAATGCTCGACCAAATGCACGTCAGACGCACAATGCGTCGATGACGGCGAATATCACTATATCTGCCGTCCCGACGGCCGATGCGCGCCGGATACGTTCTCGTTTGTCTTGCGCTTCGACACGGCCAGCGATCCCCTCAACATTGAATTCTGGACTGAGGTAAAGATCGACACAAGCAACGTCACCGACTGCGATTTCACGCTCGACTGGGGCGACGGCTCCCCCATAAAGCACTACACCGCCGAAACGCTGCCCAGACCGCAGATCAAGCATGATTACTCGGACTATGATGCCACGCTGGCATGGGGCGGGAAAAAAGATTTTACAGTAAAAATCAAAGGCAAATACGACGGTTTCGTTCTGGATGGTTTTTATCTCACGCCCGAAATCAAATCTTTCGGTCCGGTGGGGCTGGGCAATGAAGGTTCCGAAGCCCTGGCAGCATTCAATGAAATCAAAAAAATGTCATCGGTCGATATTCCCGATGCATCCAAACTCAAATCACTGCACCATGCACTCGGCAGCTCCAGTGTTTTCAATCAGCCCCTCAACCATTGGGATGTCTCCAACGTCACCGATATGAGTGCTGCCTTCGCAGGGCTTGCGGTTTATAATCAGCCGCTCGACAAATGGGATATATCCAAAGTCACAAATATGAGCAGGATGTTTGCGAATACATGGGCGTTCAATCAGCCACTCGAAGCTTGGGATGTGTCGAACGTCACCAACATGAGCGGGATGTTTGAGTACTCCAGCTACAACCAGCCGCTCGAAGCATGGGATGTGTCAAACGTCACCGATATGAGCGGGATGTTTGCAGATACCTTTTACTTTAACAAACCGCTCGAAGCATGGGACGTATCCCATGTTAAAAATATGAGCGGAATGTTCAAACGGACGAATGCATTCAATAAACCGCTTGCCAAATGGAATACATCCAGCGTGACAGACATGAGTTATATGTTTGCCGGTTCTTATTCACAAATAACACCATATAACCAGTCACTCAACGGCTGGGACGTTTCCAACGTCACCAATATGAGCGGGATGTTTAATTACTCAAAATATAATCAGCAGATCGACAAATGGAACACCTCAAACGTGACAAATATGAGTTACATGTTTAGTAAAGCAGAATCATTTAATCAGCCGCTCAACACATGGAATACCTCAAACGTCACAGATATGAGCGGGATGTTTTCAAACGCCACATCATTTAATCAGCCGCTCGATGCATGGAACACATCCAAAGTCAAAAACATGAGTTATATGTTTGAAAAAGCCAAAGCCTTCAACCAGCCGCTCAACGCCTGGAACACCGCGCATGTCACCCATATGAATTATATGTTCTCCGGCGCCAGCGCCTTTAACCAGCCGCTCAATCAATGGAAACTGAATAACGCCACTGAAATGACATACGTATTTCTCAATGCCACATCATTCAATCAGCCGGTATTCACGATACCTGAAAAAAATCTAAAAATCATGGGCATGTTCCAGCGAGCGTCTGCATTCAATCAGCCGATCACCTGGAGAGCCAACAAGATCACGAATATGGAATATCTGTTTGATGGCGCCGCATCCTTTGACCAGGATATCAGCAGCTGGCGTGATTCCACCGCAAGCATCCAGGCTGGCCACATGCTGAGAAATTCAGGCATGTCCAAAGAAAATTACTGCAAAGTGACCACCAAATGGAAATATTCAGGAAACCTCGGTCTGAACTATCAATGCGAATAACACGCAGAGATACCGTTTGCATGGGGGCAGCGTTTCACAGTTTATTGTTACTGTGAAATGCTGCCCTCTAAATCATGAGCATTTCAACACTTTTCGCGCCTGTAAGCAGTCGAATATTTATATACCCTCAGGGCAAAAGTTCCTGTGCGGCTAACTACTGCCTGCCATCTACTGCCTACTGTCTGTCCGCAATGCCCACGATAACTTCAGAAAAGGCTATGGGCTAAATCGTAACGTTTTTTTGCCGAACGCTTCAAATCATAGTTGAAATTACACGCAAGAAATGACTAGAAAAGCCCTGCCTTTTGTTTTTTGGAAGAGGAGGGGCAAAGTGAGACGTTTTTTTTATGGAATGATGACAGTGACAATATTCGCGGGATGCGCGGAGGGCATCATCGTTCCATCTCTGGTTCAATGTTCGGCAACTTGTGACGAGACCCAAGTCTGCCTGCAAGACAAATGCTATGACACATGCTCGCTGAACAAGCCATGTCCCCTGCTCACCCAGTCATGTCAGAACAACCTGTGCATAGACGGCGACGCGATATGCACTCCAGATACGCGCAAATGCAGCAGTGACGGGCTTTTCGTGCTTATTTGCAGAGGCGGCGCATACTATGACACGGAAAAGGCTTGCACCGCAGAACAGACCTGCGAGAATGGCGCATGTGTCAACAAGGCTTGCGAAAACGGCACCTATCGGTGCCATAACAACAACGTCCAGTACTGCATGAACAACAGCTATATCGACTATTCGATATGTTCTGCCCCTCAAGTATGTTCGGAAGTGACCCGAAGATGCGAGATCCCGGCTGAATGCACGGGAACTGCAAAAAAATGCAAGGACGGCGATATCTATATATGCAGCGATTCGCACTGGATATCCTATCAGGCATGTCCCACCGGACAGGCATGTAATGCCACGACGCTGAAATGCGAAGACACGTCGGTGTGCAACAATGGCGACACCAAGTGCAGCGACAATCAGCTCCAGATCTGTCAGAACGCCAAATGGAATATCCTGCAATCATGCACAGATGCACAGATCTGCGACAGCACAGCACGCACATGCCGAGCCAGAAAATGTCAGGATGGCGAGCAGATCTGCGCAGAAAATGGGGGCAGATTCTCGATTCAGACATGTCAGAATAATGATTATATCCAGTATTCGGTCTGTCAAAGTGGCGAGATCTGCACTGAAGAAAACGGCACGCCCAAATGTGTCATCAACCAGTGCACGACGCTTTACAGGTGCGAAAACAACACGCTGTATCGCTGCGCGAACAACGAACTCACCGAAGTCAAATCCTGTCCGGCGGGCACGACATGCGATGTCGCTTCAGCGGACTGCCGCTCAAACTGCAACAATGGCATTCTGGATACGGGAGAAGACTGCGACGGCATCCTGTTCCGCGAAGGCCTGACATGCAGCAGCAAGATCGCCAACTCAGTCGGCGACCTCAAGTGTACCAAAGACTGCAGTCTCGACATATCCGGATGCACCCAGGCATGCACCGAAGGCGCATCCGTCTGCGAAAACAACCAGTTCAAACAATGTATCGCAAGCAAATGGGTCACCACCGACTGCGGCATCGACAAACAGTGCGCAGCCAGCGGCTGTTACACGCCCAGTTTTTCAGGAAACTGGGATTATGTACAGACCTTTGAAATCGCCGCGATCACGGACAAAAATACCACCGCCCGGAATACGTACGCGACAGACTACGATTTCGTCGATAAGGATGGCTATTCATGGAAAATCAAGGCTCGCACGAACATGGTCGAAAAAAGTGAAAGCTATGCCATTGACGAGACCGGCATCATCCTGAAAGCAGACAAAAGCACTTATATCCAGGTCAAAGGCATCGCCACGACAATAGGCCGGCTTGCGTTTGACTGGCGGAGCTGGGGCGGCAACAACGACAAGGGCACGCTCCACATCAAGGTCAACGACACGATCAAAAGCACGCTCAAGTTCACAAAAGCCGAAACCACGGTCTCCACGCATCAGATAGACATCCAGGGCGAGGTCACATCGCTCGAATTTGTGCTGGACAATACCGCAAGCGGTGAAAAATCCGGGCGACTCGTCATTGACAATATCCGTTGGAATTACATCAAATAGCTGTTATTTTTGGCGCGAATTCAGGCTCCCGTTTCGGGAGCCATTTTTTTGTAACAAGGAGACATACACATGAGTTTAACGCTTTGGGAACGCTATCAAAAGAATCTGTGCGTGTGCGCAGATATTGATTTATCACTCGATATCAGCCGCATGCGGTTTTCAGAAGATTTCATGGCCGAAATGGCCCCCCGCATGTCCAAGGCCTTCGAGGACATGGACGCGCTGGAGCGCGGCGTGATCGCCAACCCCGATGAGAACCGCCGCGTCGGTCACTACTGGCTTCGCGCGCCCCAGCTTGCGCCAGAGCCCGAGCTCCGCAGCGAAATCGAGCAGACACAAGCCGCTGTCAAAGATTTTGCAAGATCAATCCATAACGGCGACATCCTTGCGCCGAACGGTCAGAAATATACGGATCTTCTCGTGATCGGCATCGGCGGCTCCGCCCTCGGCCCCCAGTGGATCGCATCCGCGCTCTCGACCCCGGCCGACAAGATGCGCGTGCATTTCCTCGACAACACCGATCCCGAAGGCATCGAGATGACGCTCTCAAAAATCGACCATCTCGACACGCTGCTCGTCGTCGTGATCTCCAAATCCGGCTCAACCCCCGAGACGCGTAACGGCATGATTTCTGCCGCGAAATTCTTGGAAAATAAGGGCCTCAAGCTCAGCGAGCGCGCCATCGCGATCACAGGCAAGGGCTCGAAGCTCGACAATACGGCACACGCGGAAGGCTGGATCCGCACATTCCCGATGTGGGACTGGGTCGGCGGCCGCACCTCCGAACTCTCCGCAGTCGGCCTTCTGCCGGCCGCGCTCCAGGGCATCGATATCGACGCGCTCTGCGCCGGCGCTGCTGCTTGCGACATCCACACGCGCAAGCACGATATCAAGGCAAACCCCGCCGCCCTCATGGCCCTCATGTGGTACTACGCGACGAGCGGCAAAGGGCTCAAAGACCTCGTCATCCTCCCATATAAGGACAAGCTCCTCCTCTTCGCGCGCTATCTCCAGCAGCTCATCATGGAATCGCTCGGCAAAGCCCTTGACCTCGACGGCACCCCGGTCCATCAGGGCCTCACCGTCTACGGCAACAAAGGCTCCACAGACCAGCATGCCTACGTCCAGCAGCTCCGTGACGGCATCCACAACTTCTTCGTCACCTTCATCGACGTGCTCGAATACGGCGCACCAGCCGTCGAGGTCGATCCGAACGTCACGCCGGGCGACTTCCTTCACGGCTTCCTGCTCGGCACGCGCACGGCTCTCTATGAAAGCGGCCGCGACTCCATGACGATCACCGTCAAGCGCATCGATCCGCGCACGATCGGCGCACTCATCGCCCTCTTTGAACGCGCCGTCGGCTTCTACGCATCCCTGATCCATATCAACGCCTATCATCAGCCAGGTGTCGAAGCCGGTAAAAAAGCCGCCTCCAAGATCCTCGCGCTCCAAAATAAATGCCTCGAAGCACTCGCCAACGGCAAGGCCCTCACCGCGCACGAAACAGCACTCGCCATCGATGCCGCCGACGAAGAAGAAACCGTCTGGCGCATCCTCACCTATATGGCAATCAACGGCAGAATCCACGCCTCAAGCGACGACTGCTACGATTTCGGACGCAAATTCTCCAAATAACGATTCGTGTGGGGC
>JAFZFY010000134.1 GCA_017555665.1 Pseudomonadota bacterium
GCCGTATCCCTTAGATGTGTTCATCATTCAGCTCTGTATTTGGCTGACAGATGAATCCGACTGGCTGATTCGTATTAATTGTGTCCCAAAGATTGCGTTTTTTCACAGTCTCCGTGACACGGCTCTCTGGCGAGCACATAGCCGCGAAGGGGGAGACTTCCCCCTCCCCCAAATATAAAAGATGCGAGGCCTGCCGCAACAAAAAAGCCGCGTTTCACGCGCTAATCAGCGGCATCTGAATATGATTTTCCTCGCCAAAACGCGCGATCTCGGCATTGAGGTCATCCAATATCTCGCGAACAGACTCAGGGCTGTCGGCCTCGACGCGAGCGACAATCACGGGCTGCGTATTCGACGCGCGAATCAGCGCCCAGCCGTTCGGAAAGTCGATGCGCGCGCCGTCCAAATCGCTCGTCGGATAGCGGTCTTTGTAGCGTTCGTACATCGCCGACGCGAGGCGGAACTTGACATCATCCGGGCAATCGACGCGAAGCTCGGGCGTCGCACACGAATGCGGCAAATCCGCAATCAGCGCGCTCAAAGACGCACCGCCGGCACGCTGCACAATCTCGAGAATACGCGCCGCCGCATAAAGCGCATCATCAAACCCGAACCACCGATCGCCAAAGAAGAAATGCCCGCTCATCTCGCCAGCAAGCGCGGCATCCGTCTCGCGGATTTTCGCCTTGATCAGCGCATGGCCAGTCTTGCACATCACGGGCACGCCACCGCGCGCGCGGATATCGTCAAATGTGAACTTCGAGCATTTCACATCGCCCAAAATCGACACGTTCTGACGGCGCGAAAGAATCTCGCGCGCATAGAGCACGATGAGGCGGTCGGCAGGAATAATCGTGCCATCGCGGTCCACGACGCCCAGGCGGTCGCCGTCGCCGTCAAACGCAAGACCGACATCGGCCCCATGCTCGAGCACCGCGCGCTGGCAATCCGCCATATTTTTCGCCACACTCGGATCGGGATGATGATTCGGAAAAGTCCCATCCGGGTCGCAGTAAAGCTCGACGACATCGGACGCATAACGCGCCGCAAGCCGCCGCGCATAAGGCCCGGCGACGCCGTTGCCGGCGTCAATCACGACTTTCAGGCCGCCCGAAGGCACAACGCGCGACACGATTTCATCGATATAAGCCTGCCCGATATCGAGCGACGCATAGCCGCCCTCGACCGATGCCGGCGCGATGTCCTCAAGTGTTTTCGCGCGAATCGCCTGTATGTCGCTGCCCAAGAACGAGGACGTCTTCCGGCAGATTTTAAGGCCATTGTCGTTCACGGGGTTATGCGACCCCGTAATCATCACACCGCCGTCATAATCCGCCTGATGCAGTGCAAAATACAGCATCGGCGTCGTAATCTCGCCAAGATCCACGATGTTCACGCCCTGCATGCGCAGGCCGCGCATCAGGCTCTCCGCAAGTGCCGGGGAGTGCGTGCGCACATCTCGACCAATGACGAGCGTGCTGCCGGCGGAGAAATGCGCCGCCGCAAGCGCGCGCCCGATCACGAATACCGCTTCGGGCGTCAGCTGCGTGCGCACATCACCGCGTATGTCATAAGCGCGAAAAATATGGCTGTCGATCATCACTTCACCTGCGCACCTGCCGCGCGGAGTATCGTCGACGGAAGCTCAAGCCCCGCCTCATCGCTCGCCGCCAAGATCATCCCCTGCGACTTCAAGCCGAACATCTCGCGCGGCTTCAAGTTCGTCACCACGAGGACATAACGGCCAACCATCGACTCCGGCTGATAGTGCTTCGAGATGCCAGAAACAATCTGAACAGGCCCATCCGGATGACCGATTTCGACCTGGCTGCACAGCAATTTGTTCGATTTCTTCACTTTCTCGCACGCCAGAACTTTGCCGACGCGGATATCGAGTTTTTCGAAATCTTCAAAATCAATCAGGTCTTTGAGCGGCCTGCGTTCGACCTCGATGACCTTCTTTTCTTCGACTTTCTCATCGCCAGGAATGACCGGCGCGGGCGCAGCAAGCGCATCGGGTGCGGTCAGCTTGTCGAATTCTTCGCGTTCCGGACGAATATAGGTCTTTTCGACATGCGAAATCACGTTGCCGTCGCCAAGCGCAGCATCTACATCCGCAAGATTCTGGTCGCCAATATTGAGCTGCGCAAAAATCTTGGCCGAAAAATCGGGCACCACAGGCTTGATCGCAATCGCAATCAGACGCACAACTTCCGCGCAAGCCGTCACAATCGCGCGCGCCATCTCAACATCAGCATTCTCGCCTTTCAGATACGCCCACGGCGCTTTCTCCTGATAGAACAGGTTGGCAGCATTGCCGATTTCGCAAATCGCCTTCACCGCCGCCGCCGTGTTCAAATTCGCATACAGGTCGGCGATTTCGGCAAGCCTGGCCTTCGCATCCGCAATCAGCTTGCGGCAGTCGTCATCGTAACGCGCTGTCGAAAGCTTGCCGCCAAGCTTCGTCTCGGCAAACGAGAACGAACGGTTGTGCAGGTTCGCCAGATTATCAATCAGACCCGAGCGCACGCGGAAATAGAAATCCTCGATGTTGAGGTCGATATCTTCCACGCCCGACGCCAGCTTCGCCGCAAAATAGAAGCGAAGATATGCCGCCGGCAGCACATCGAGATATTTCGACGCGAGAATGAACGTCCCGCGAGATTTGCTCATCTTCGTGCCGTTCACGGTCAAAAATCCGTGCGCATGCACGCGGTGCGGCAGCGAAAATCCCGACACGCGAAGCATCGCGGGCCAAAACAGCGTGTGGAAATAAATGATATCCTTTCCAATAAAATGCCACACTTCCGTATCCGGGCTGCGCCAATACTTGTCGAGCGACTCGCCATGCGCCTTGCACCACGCGTCTGTCGTCGCAATATAGCCGATCGGCGCATCCATCCAGACATAGAAATACTTGTCGGGATGACCGGGAATCTCAAAGCCGAAATACGGCTTGTCACGAGAGATATTCCAGTCCTGAAGCCCCTCATCCAGCCACGTCTTCACAAAGTTGCGCACTTCCGGTTCGAGCGCGTCAGACTCCGCAAAACGGCGAAGCTCGTCCGTCATTGAGCTCAGCGAAATGAACAGATGGTGCGACTCGCGAACGACAGGCACCGAGCCATCCAGCACGCAGTGCGGCTCGACGAGATCGAGCGCATCATAATGCGCCTTGCACACTTCGCAGCAGTCGCCAT
This sequence comes from Pseudomonadota bacterium, assembly GCA_017555665.1. Classification (GTDB taxonomy): domain Bacteria; phylum Myxococcota_A; class Bradymonadia; order UBA4248; family UBA4248; genus UBA4248. The sequence goes on from JAFZFY010000134.1 coordinate 3,201, forward strand.
ACTGATCGGCCGCACCGCATTTCGGGCAAATGCCTTTCACATAACGGTCCGGCAAAAATCTCTGCATCGACTCGCTATACAGCTGCTTGACCGTCTCCTCGCGGATCAGCCCGGCCTTGAGCAGGCTGTCATAAATTCCATACGCCAAAGCCTTATTTTCCGGGCTGTTCGTCGTATAGTAATGCGCAAAATCGATATCAAAGCCTTTAAAATCCTTCGTATGCGACGCCCACGCTTCCGCAATGAGCTGCTCGGGGCTGATACCCCGTTTCGTCGCGCTGATCTCGATCGGCGTGCCGTGCGTGTCATCCGCACACATATAAAGCGCTTCGTGTCCCATCATGCGCATCGCGCGCGCAAAAATATCTGTCTGGATAACTTCGACCATGTGGCCGAGATGAATGGCCCCATTGGCGTATGGAAGGCCGCTCGTGATCAGAAGACGCCTTTTATTCATTGATCTCTCCACATTCTATGACGCCCGGACACCGGCACAATGCCGATACCAACCGGACGCATCGCAATTTGGCGCAAAAAAGCGCAAACGCGCCCTATACCATATTGCTCTCCATAAATGTGAATGTTTTTGCACCCAAAATCCCAATCAAGCCCCGTTTTTCGCTACATATCGCGCGCTATCGGGCTTCGCCCGATACGCTCGCGCCCCGGCGCTATCTCGCTTGCAGCTCGATACGCGCCACCACACGCGCCTATCGCCTTGCGGCGATACGGCCCGCGCAATTTAATTATAGATGGATTTATCCTCACCGTGTGGTCAACGCTAAACCCATTCGACGATACGGTTAACCCTCACTAAGGCAGAATTGGAGTGCCACTCCAATTCTGCCTCGGGTGACCGCCAAAGTCTCCGCGGAACCGCATGAAACCTAGGTTTGCGCGAAGCACAATTTTTTTTGATTTTTCGTAAAGAAAGTGTTGACAATGTTTTTTTTTTATGATGCCATAGGTTTATGGTCTAATTGTTGGCTATAAACATTTAAACTTATCAGAAGGAGAAAATACATGGCTACACCCCCAAAAGACCAAGTTACCGAAAATGACGAAGGGTATGTATACATCTTGACAAACCCGAGTTTTAGAGATCATCTGATTAAAATCGGAATGACTAAGCGAGATATAGATATTCGCAAAGATGAACTCTACAAAAACAACACAGCCCTTCCACTTCCATTTGAATTATTTGCCACATTTCAAACACAAAAGTATAAGAGTGTCGAAAAATTTGTCCATAGAACACTTGACAGCCTCACAAATGCCAGAGTTAGCGAAAATCGGGAATTCTTTGATATAGACCCTTATAAAGTAATCAACCTACGTAAGCGCCTAATAATCCCACGTCTTTCGTAAGTCTTTAAAATATTGCACACTCCTCTGTCAACTATGTCAACATTGACATAGTTTTTCATAGTACCTGTGATTTCTGGAGGAATGTGCAATGAGAGTCAGCGAAGCGA
>JAFZFY010000135.1 GCA_017555665.1 Pseudomonadota bacterium
CCGGTAGAGACGCGCGGTCCGCACGTCTCTTGCCGGTCGAGCACATAGCCGCGAAGGGGGAGACGTCCCCCTGCCAGAAAAAAAATCCTAAAACACGAGCACCCTGTCTTCGCCTTTTTTGGCGATCAGGCCATCGATATACTTGAGCGCGTCGAGCCGTCGCTCCTTGAAACGTTCAAAACTCTTGAGTTCTTCTTTTGTCGGGTTGGGGAAGAGGTGCAACAAGAGCTGATCGGGATCAAGGACGCGCAGATTCTGGACCATATCACGGCTGAACATCTGCACGAGGTTGAGGCGGCGCACGACACGCGGCGCATGCCACGGCGGAAATGCCGCATCATTATCGATTGCGATTATGCCTCCCGGCTGAAAATGGCAGTTCGCACCGTAGTTATTCACATCCCCGCTAAAGCGATCCCAGTTGTTCGTCAGATAATCGACCAGAATGATATCAGAAATCTGGTGCAAGATATCACGCGTCGTGAGTTCGCCGGCATATTCCACGAGCTTTGATACCGGCTTGGGGGCATCCGGACGCGCACCTTTAAGGATACTGCGCAAAAAGTCGCTGAGTTCCGGCAGTTTTGCATCGGGATTCTGGAGATACGGCGACCAGACGCTTGTCACTTCGATCGGGAAGCCGTCAAATGGCGAAATCCATTCTTTATAGCCGGCATACATATATTTCGTGCCGTTCTCGGTTGCCCAGATCAGATGCTCGAATTTGGAGCGATAGCCTTTATTTTTGCTCGAATCGGATGCGTTATACAGCGTGTTGAAATCAGCTTTCGAAAAGCGCACCGGCCGCGTGACAGGCGTGTCGAAGCTGCACCCCAGAATCTGACACAGGCGATAATAGGCGATCCCAGAGCGATACATCGTCTGTCGCAGATCCTGATCCGGCTTGAGCGCGGCCTTTGCCGATTCATCCGCAGAATCCTTGTACTTGAAAGACACGGTCGAGCCACCGCCCAGCGCGGATATCGAATTCGTGCCATGCGGCCGCACTTCCTCATCGAGCGTGCGCGTCATCAAGGGATCGGCTTCGACTGCTTCCCAGAACGCGTCTGCATTCGTCGCACGACCTTCGCGAAGATCCAGAAGCGCCAGATCGCGAGCCTCCTGATACGCCCCGGCATCGAGCAATTTTTGTACTGGCGTGCGCTCCAGATGAGGCGGCATGACTTCTGTACCGGCAGAGCCGATATCAGAGGCATCAGCCGTTCGTTCGGTTCCGGCTTTTGTATTCGCACGTTCAGAGCCGTGTTCAGCCTTGTGCGTATCAATCGCTTCCTTGGAATCTGCGAGGTTCGCATCTTTCTGATCAGCCGTGTCTGAAGCCGTCTGGGGCACCGTCACGCCCTCTTCCGGCTGAACAGTCTGCGATTCTGCCGCCTGCGATTCTGCCGCCTGCGATTCTGCCGCCTGCGATTCTGCTGCCTGCGATTCTGCCGCCTGCGATTCTGTCAAAGGTTCAGCCGGCACCGTATTCAGCGTATCAGCCACCGCCGAAGCCGGCGCTATATTTTTGCCTGCACAAGCCGAACAAACCAGAGCACTCAAGATTAAAATAAGAAAATGTCGCTTCATTCCAGCCGCCAGTTTTCAAGTATTTATGAGGATGCTTATCCATGCCCCCCCCCTTACCGTCTACATCAATACGCGTTTTACCAATAGTTGACAATTCCAGATATGAAAGGCATTTTGCCGACATTTCTGCCGTATGATTACGGCCCCCCCATACAAGGAGTATCCATACATGAAAAAGACTTCCGCACTTGCATTATTGGCTTGCACGCTGATCCTATCCGGCTGTGCATCCAATGCCGCGACCTCCAACACGAATCCAACAACGGCCGCAGATGCCGCAGCCACAGGGAATGCTACAGCCACACAAGAGGCCCAGGATATCCCCACGGCTGCTGTTGAAAAAGCCGAAGGGCCTGTCGTTCCCGGCCAATGCCGCACAGACATCGTATCCTATATCCCCAAAGCTGACGGCTCGATCGAGATCATCACGGCTGACAACGACCTCCGAAGGATCGATGTCTCCGGCATCGTCACCGATTACCGCAAGCTTCCGGATGCGGCGCAGAACTATTTCCTGCTCCCCACAGAAAATGTCATCCTCCATCTGTATGAAGACCGCATCATGCTAGAAAACAAGGCCAACACCGATCTTTTCAAGCTCAAAGGCGATGCAGCCAAACGGTCGATCTATTACAGCACCGACGCTTCAGAACTCGCTATTTTCGACACGTCTGACGGCATGGACAGGTTCAATGTCTGGAACACGCAGAAAGGATTTGGCGGCATCACCGAAAATGAACGCGTCCAAGACTTCATCAACCGTCAGAGTCCCGATCACAATCTGGGCTTCCCCGGCATCGTCCGCGCGCTCTCGATCGGCATGAACGGCAATGTCGCTGTCGCGTTAGACGATCCCGCGCAGAACAAATCCGGCCTGCTCTACAAGCTCGACACGGTGAACGAACCCGGCCGCCTCAAGATCCTTGCACGCACCAATTCGCTCGTCAAAAAAATCCTGATTTCGGATGATGCAAACTATGTCGCAGCCGTCAACAGTTCCGGCCAGCTCTTCTTCACGCCGACGAATGACCCCGGATTCATCCTGTTTGCCCAGAAATACACCGATGTCCAGGATATCGCTTTTTACAAAAAGACACTGATCGTCATCGGCGCATCCAAACTCGTGGCACTCGACAACCAGAATGGCACGAGCCTCTTTGAAGTCAATGCCGCCTATAACAGCTGCGTCACAGCAGGAGAAAAGCTCATCTGCACGAGCAAAGACCTGCTCGATATCCGCAACCCGCTCAATGGCAAGCTCATCAAACGCTATGGTTTCAAGGGGGATACCTATACCCTCGTAGCCGATGACAAGCTCGAAGGCAGCTGCAAGTAATCCCAATCAGACATCCCGAAGACGCATCTAGAAGCGTCTTCGGCCCACAAGGGATACCGCGCCTCACGCCAAACGAGAGCGACTTTTTATAAAGTCTTACACTTACATTCACGCACAAAAGACGACATCAAATTCAATCAAATCCTCAATTTTCAAGGATTTGCGCGTATTTTTTACATGACATAACCATTTAAGGGTTATAAACATATCAATAGGAGTCAGGCGCTTTGCTCAGGCAAAGCGTCTTTTCGTTTTACTGCTTTTCCGGAGAAGATTATGGCAGATTTAACTAAGCCAAAGAAGCAGATCAGCGTGTGGTGGTTTGCTTTTGGGTATTTTGCGGTTTACATTCCCTACTCATTCTTTACCAAGATGGTTACGGGCGGTCTCCTCGCAAAGGATATGCCGCAAGACCAGATTGATGCCTGCCTGCAGAAAGCAGATACGTGCAACCCGGACGTTCTGGCCGCTATCGAAGCCGTCAAAGTCAACAGTTTTGAGTGGCTTCCTCCGACGATTATCGCCTCCATTCTCAGCATGCTCATCTTCATCAGCTGCGTTGGTTGGTGGAAATACGCAACACATACGACGAAAGTCAAAATCGCCGGCCGCTCGTTGCCGCGTCCGCGCATCTGGACATTGTTCTCCGGTATTTGCACAGGCCTTGTCGTTGTCACCACAACACTCGCTTACACCATTGACGGCGTTTCTATCGTATTTGCAATGCTCTTCATGCGAGGCGGTATGCTCATCATGTCGCCGATTGTCGATACCATCTTCAAACGCCATGTCCGCTGGTTCTCGTGGGCCGCACTCGGCATGTCCATCCTTGCGCTCGTCATCTCCAACTTCGGGCCTTACGCGCTCGGATTCAAGACCTTTGGCGAACAGGCTCTCATGAATGCCATGCTCGCGATTGACCTCATCGTCTATCTCTCCGCATACTTCTTCCGTCTTTCATTCATGTCCAAGCTCGCGAAGAGCGAGAACGACGACGACACCAAGAAGTTCTTCGTCGAAGAACAGATGGTCGGCACCCCCTCCATCTTCATCATTCTCCTTATCGCATCCTTCTTTGCACCTGATGTCTTAACGGCCGATTCCACGGGGCTTCAGAAAATGCTCTTTGGCATCCATGCCGGCTTCACGACCTTCTGGAGCCGTCCGGGTGTCATCATCGCCCTGGCGTTCGGTGCCGGTCTCTTCTCGCAGTTCAACGGCGTTTTCGGTAGCCTCATTCTGCTCGACAAATCCGAAAATGCATTCGCCGTTGCCATCAACCGTTGCTCCTCGATTCTTGCTGGCACGATCGCTTCAATCCTCGTGGCTGTAATCTTTACTGCAGAACTCAACGGCAAACCGCTGATGCCTGATGTCTTCCAGTTCGTTGGCGCCGCCTTCGTCATTGGTGCCCTGCTCTTCCTGACCCTGCCGAAACTCATCGCCAAATCGAAAGCTAAGAAAGCAGCCGAACTCGCTGGCAACAAAGCCGAAGAAAAAGCGGATGACGCTAAAGCCGAAGAAAAAGCGGATGACGCTAAAGGCGAAGAAAAAGCGGCTGACGCGAAAGCCGAAG
>JAFZFY010000136.1 GCA_017555665.1 Pseudomonadota bacterium
CAAACATCCATATGCGCCGAAGGCGCAACCGCAAGCGCCCTGAAGGGGCGCTTGATATCAGCCGGGGGTAAGCGAAGCGCAACCCCCGGTCAAACGAGCCGTATGCGCCATCGGCGCATAGGCGAGTAGAGACGTGTCGTGACACGTCTCACTCACGCGCGGCGTATGCAACGCATAGCCGCGCCTCACGCGCGGCGTATGCAACGCATAGCCGCGCCACAAACGCGGCGTATGCAACGCATAGCCGCGCCCCATCAAAACCAATATTGAAACCCGATACGCCCCCCCATCAGATGCTTGAATTTCTCATCCGCGTTCGGATACACGGCGATGTTCATCACCCATTCCAACGTCACAAAGAACGGGCCTCGGCCAAAATTCACGCCGGGATTGAACACGGCAGACAGCCCGAACGGATCGCGATTCCTGATCACAGACGACTCGCCACATTCCAGATCGTCCGTCCCAAATGTCTTGCAAACCGTCGAGCGCACGATCGTATAAGTCGTCGAAAACGCGAAATCGAGACCGAGACCGATATACGGCCTGCCCCATCCAAAACTCTTCGATATCCCGAACATGACGGGGAAATGATAGACCTGAAAGTGCTCATAAAGCTCTTTCGAGCGGTCGCCAAAGATGCCGACGATCTCGCCACCGGTACGGACATAGAAATGCTCGTCAAACATGTATGATACGGTCACAAAACCGCTCACGCCATGCAGCATATCGTTGGTTGGATGGCTCAGATAAGTGCCATATCCGGCACCGATATCGAGATACACGCGCCGCGCGAGCGTCTCGTCACCAGGCGGATCGGTAGCAGGGCGTTCAAACGCGAGACAGTCGGCGTACCCCCCAAACAGGCGCGTCGCCACATCCGCACACTCGCGATCAGAAGCGGCGATACCAGGCGCATCCAACGGCTCAGAAAGATAGCGCATGTCACGCGTCACGGCATTGAAGATATCCATTTCCAGCACCAGAACGCCAGACGGCTGCTGAACGATGCGCGGAAAAAGGAGGATATCGGCACCCAGCCTGTCCGCAAGCGCAGCGGCATCGGAACCCAGCACGCGACGGTAGACCGTATTGCCCAAAAAGAGGGCGAGCGCCTCGTTGTAATAGCGCACGCGTTCGGGACTCTGACGGCCTTCCAAAAGCATGAGATACGGCGCGTTGCGCACCATCTCGATAAAGGCAAGCCGTATCTTCTGATCGTATTCATGCGCCAATGCCGGATTGTCAAGCGACTGCTCGATATAGGCATACGCGAGCATCTGATATGCCTGCGCCACGAGCTTTGGCTGATCGTATGCCGTCATCGAAATGCCGTAATTCTCGACCACTCGCGAGAGGACGGCGACAGCCGAGGCGTAATTCATATCAGCCATGAACGTCTGGGCATAGCCGAGATCGATCTCCGCCTGCATCGCGGCATTGGTCTGTTCGAGATCCGCATTTCTAAAGGCATCATCAAACGCGACGTTTCCGAAGAGGCGCAAATAGGGATGCGCCATGATCTGCCGATCCAGCGCATCGCGTATCCGGGTGACATCCACGTTCGTGGCAGGCGACATGCCCTTTTGCAGATAGATCGGGATCGACTGCGGCACGACGTACACCGACAGCCGCGTCACCGCCTGAATGTCGATCGGCTCAAGCGTGTCCGCACACGCCGAATACGCGTGCACACAGCAGGCAAGGCACAGCAATAGGATCCCGGGCAAGTACGTGATGCGCATGTCAAGCCTCACTGCATCAGCACGGGAAAGACAGAATCACATGAAACCTGCGAGCCGTCTGCCGGATACACGTAACACCCCTCCTGCGGAGAGACCTGATTTGCGAGCACCAGATTCAGGCGGTCGCTTTCATCGCGTGTCATCTTTTCGACAATGCGCCAGGGCATCGACATATGGACGGCCATATCGCTGTACACATGCCAGCCGGGCGAATCCGGCGCTTCCTTCATGCCGATCACAGGCGACTCGAATGTCATGCCGCTCGCATCGTTGCCATAGACAGGCGAATCCATGCCATCGCGCACGAAGAGAAGCGAACGGCTGCCGAGATAAGCCAGGACCGGCTCGTGATAGGGATCCCAGCTATCATCGTCGTTGAGATCCCGAAAGACAAACGCCGTGCCTAGAAAAAGCCCTTTTCCAGCGATCGAGCGCGGCACGCGTTCGGGATCCTCGCGCAACCGGACCATGCGCGTGCGTGAAGCATCGATATCACAGGCATCCAGATACGAGACAAGGACCGACTGATACTGCACATCTTCCGCGCTGAACTCAGGTTTTGACTGTATCATGGCGCCGATCGCGAGCTTGTATGTCCGGCATGTCTTTACAGACGGCAGGCAATCGTCCAGGGAAAGCCGGCTGGGAAGCACGAAGTTCAGCACGCGTGTCTTATAGTAATACAGGCACTGCAGCGAGCGTTTTGAATCCGTCATCCGGGACATCACGATCTGAGGCGAAACCGTCTCGATCTCCGAAACGCTGTCCTGCGCCGCATACCATGCCTGATCTTCGGGCAGCAGCTCCTCCACATCAAACGGCAGATGATCATACGCCTGGCTGGCGCGGCTCAAGGAGCCAGCCAGAAGCCTGTCACCGAGCAGTGCAGAAAACGTCCACTGCCGCTGCTCGCGATCCGTAAACGTCACATAGACACGGTCGTTTCGGATATAGCCGTAATCGATGCGCGCGCAGTAATAAAGGCTCAGGGCGTTGTCCATATAGACCGGAACCTCGCTGAACTGCGTGTAGCTGCTCATATCGAAGGTCTCGAACGTGCCGCCGACATCGTTGCCAAACTGCCTCAGGTGAAATCTGAAAAACCGCCTGACGGGGATGTCGGCATCTGCCGTGAGGGACACGCGGCCTGACTCGAATGTTTCTTCAAAACTGCCGTTGGCCTCGCTGATCATCTCGCAGCCAGAAGCGCATGCACAAAGCAAGAAAACGACCGAACGGCTTGCCGGACCCATATATCGCTTCATATCACTCAAAAGACAAGACACGCTTGGAACCGTATGTCTGGCTAAGCGAATCGATGCGCGTCAGAAGCGCGGAGCGCTGTTTCCAGAACTGTTCAAATGCGGATGTCTCATACGCGCTCGGATCCGGGAACAGCAGCTTGAAAGTCTGAGCCTTATCAAGCGCGCGAAGCGAATCGATCATATGCATGCTGAAACGCTCCGTCATCATGAACCGCTCATAGACCTTGTCGTTGCTGTATGCAGGGAAAGATGCCCCGTTATCGATCGAGACGATCTTGTTATCCTTGAACTGGCAATTCACGCCAGCCCATTCCGGCACGCCAGAGAAGCGATCCCAGTTGCCGATCAGGTAATCGAACACGAGCACCTGCGAGATCTGACTCGCCAGCAGTTCCGTCGTCAGATCCGGCGCCTGCCTGAGGATCTCCGTATAGAGTTTTTGCGTAAACGGCTGACCGTTCAAAGGCTGCAACGCCTCGCGAAGCGGCGGGTATTTATCATTCTCGATGAACTTATCCTGCGACAGCCAGGGACGCCACATGCTCGTCTTTTCGATCGGGAAACGCGTGAAATCAGGCACCCAGTCCTTGAGCGTGCCGTACACATAATAGCGTTCCCCTTCTTTCGTCCAGGTCAGATCCACGAGTTCTTTGCGGTATGCTTCGCGCTTGGAAGATGTCGAACGGTTATAGAGTTTGTTGAACATGTTCCGTTCGACCTTGACCGGCCGGTTCCAGGGCACTCTGAAATCGCACTGAAGGAGCTCGCAGACACGCCACGCCGCGATCTCCGCGCGATAATTCGACTGCTTGCGGTTCTGCAGCGGCTTGAACGCCCCGAGATTCTCGCCTTTTTTCTTGAACTTGAATGTCAGCGTCGAGCCACCGCCTAGCGGCGCGATCTCGTCACACATCTCATCCGTCACCTCGATTGCCGGACTGATAAACGCCGGATCTCCGGCAAAAATCATATATCCGAGCGAGCGGATGCTGGCCAGGCTGCGGATCTCAGGCGGGATCGTCTTGAGAAGCTCGCGCGCGGTCTTGAACTGGCGCGTATCGATATAGGCTTCGATGAGCTTCTGGTAATACCCGGCATCACTGGGGAAAACGCTCAAAGCAAACTCGACATACGGCAGTGCAGCCATCGGATCGGCCGTCCGCTCGATCCTGCCGTCCAGCCAGGCATGAAGCGCGACCTTGTTCTGATAGACATTACCGACCTGCACAGATACCCAGTCGACATCCTTGCGCACCTGATCCATGAACTGCCTGTCATTGCCGTTGACGAGCTCCTGGATCTGCGGGGCCTGATATGGCGAAATCTTCTTCGCGAGATCGGAAAAGACATTGAGCTCGTACAACAGCCAGATCATGCCGCAGATGAGCAGGAACACGAGCACGAGGATCAAGGCGAGATTGAATGACGGCTCATCGTCTTCAACGACCAGCACGCTGTTCGTATTGATCGTGTCTTGCGCCATCGCGACACGCCTCTTGGCAGGAAACGCCTTTTTCAGTTCATTCAGGGAATGCTGGCTCAGATCGACAGGGACCGTCTCTCTGCCCTCGATCTCCGCATCATTTTTGCGGCCAACCGGCGCAATGCTTGGCTTTTCAGCATCATTCTGGGCGCGTTTTTTTGCCGCTTCCGTCTGTTTTCGGATCGCGGCTTCCGCCTCACGCAACCGTTTTTCCTCATTTTTTATGCGCCTTTCGTCCTCTTCCTGGAGCTTCTTGTTTTTTTCGAGCTGCTCGACGACGGCGCGTGCCGCCGCGCCGGCATCCATGGTCTGCTCGTCCTCATCATCCAGCACCACGCCGCGCAACGACTGCACAGCCCCATGATTCTGATCGACCGTCTTATCTTCAGATTCGTCGATATCGTCATACGTGGTGATTTCCGAAGGCGGGATCAGCGCATCCACGCCCTGGACACCGCGAAGATTGCGAAGCACTTCGCCATGCATGACGGGCTCAAAAAGCCCTCTGTTTTTCAGGCGGTCAATCGCCTGTTCGTGACTGTCATTGGGCGACTCACGCGGCTGCACCTGTGCCGCACGCAACACCATCGCACGCAATTCTTTGGTTTTATACGCCGCCCTCAGCTGCTCAAGTTCGGGCATTTCCTCAGCCTGAACGGTTTTCAGCATATCGAATGAATCGTTATCCGACTTGCGCGACACGCTGCCAGCCTCTTGTGTCTGCTGTACCGACAGTTCATCGGCAGCCGTCTTCAAGCGAGCCGGAGCCGCCACCTGGCATGACTCATAACCGCGAAGCGACGCGAGTTCGAGCGTGCCATCTACAGTCGCTTCAAGATCCGGATCGTCGCCGAATATCTCCCGACAGTCAAAGTTCTTCAGCACATCGATCATATCGGGTTCGAACGCTGCGGTCTGCGCATTATCTTCAAATTCGCCTAATCCGTTGTCGTCAGCCGCGCTCTTTCCGGCAGCCGGAACCTCCACATCGGTCTGATAACGCTCCGAACCGCTTCGCGACAGATCATCCCGTGTCACGTCATCGGCCGACTCATCTGCCGCAGGCGTCACCGCATACGCCTCAATATTCTGGGCATCAAACTTGGAGACCACACGCCCTGCCCCCAAAAAGCCGAGCTTCTGAGACTCCAGGCGTTTCAAGCCCGATTCCACACTCGTGCGATAGTCTCGTTTGCTGTTCTTGTCGTTTTTGTCAGTCATCGTAAACTTCGTACTGCTCGTGATGAAGCTGAGGATTGGCATGAATTTCGATCGTGCGATGAATCATCGCCTCAAGCTGCTCGATCGCGGCGCGTTCCTCATCAAACAGGAGCTGCGCCACATCCGGATGCGCAAGGACTGTCAGTTTGCGGCTCTTACCAAGTGCCGCCTGCCGCTGAAGCTCGCGAAGGATCTCATACGCGATGCTCTGACGACTGCGGATATATCCTTTCCCTTCGCAGTAAAAACAAGGCTCACAGATACTCTGGATCAGGCTCTCGCGGATCCGCTTGCGCGTCATTTCCACAAGGCCGAACTCGCTGATCTTGAGGATATTCGTCTTGGCACGGTCATGCGACAGCTGTTCCTCAAGCGCCGCATACACCTTTTCGCGGTTCGACACGCGTTCCATATCGATGAAATCGATGATCACGATACCGCCGATATTGCGGATCTTCAACTGATACGCGATCTCGCGAACCGCCTCAAGATTGATCTGAAGTATCGTATCTTCTAGCGAATGCTGCCCGACAAACTTGCCCGTGTTGACATCGATCGCGGTCAACGCCTCTGCCGTATCGATGACGAGATAACCGCCGCTGCGCAACCAAACCTTTCGCGCAAGCGCACGCGACACCTCGATCTCGATGCCATACGCATCAAAGATCGGGTCCAGCCCGCGATAATGCTTCACGCAGTCGATGTGATCCGGCAAAAATTTCCGCACAAACGCGCTCACACGTGCGAACTGCGCATCGTTATCCACAATGACCTCGTCGATGCCGTCTGTCATCAGATCTCGCACGGCGCGAAGCGGAAGGTCGAGCTCTTCATACAGAAGCGCTGGCGCCTTCTTCGCCTCAAAATCAGCCAGAATATCGCGCCACAGATTCGTCAGGTATTTAAAATCTTCGTCGATCTGCTGCTCCGTCGCGCCATCAGATGCCGTCCGCACGATCATCCCCGTCCCCGCCTGGCGACGCTCGTTCACGAGGTCGCGCAAACGCGTGCGCTCCGCCTCGCTGCTTATCCTGCTGCTCACACCGATATGGTCGAACGTCGGCATGTGCACCAAAAAACGCCCCGGCAGCGAAATATGGCTCGTGATCCGCGCCCCCTTCGTGCCGATCGCCTCTTTGGCCACCTGCACCAAAATCTCTTGCCCCTGATGCAGACGCTCCTCAATCGGACCGATCGGCCTATTCTGCCCTCTCGACTGCGGTATCTCCGGGTCATCCACGGCATCCGCATCCACTTCCTGCATATAGGCCTCGTGCTTGTTGTACACGTCATACACGTACAAAAACGCCGCCTTCTCCTGGCCGATATCCACGAACGCCGCCTGCATGCCCGGCAACACTCTCAGCACGCGCCCCTTGTAAATATTCCCCGCCGTCCCACGCTCGCAATTGCGCTCAAGAAAAAACTCCGAGATCACGCCGTTTTCCACCAGGGCAACGCGCGTCTCATGGCTGGTCGTATTCATAACAAGGATATTGGACATGCAACTCTCTCTCTCAAAAAAAATCACTCCCCCAAATTAAACCCCTGATTATACGCAGTTTGTCATTTTTTTCATTATTAAATGCCACTATAACCATCATAGTTTTAATCTTTAGCCTGCGAACCGCTATGCCCGTGCCGGGCATACGCGGTTCCGGCGTCCCTATGCCCGTACCGGGCATACGGGCCGCCCCGCTTCATTCATGCCCCAAAGGACATCCCGTGCCCCCCCGTATCACGCTCCCCCTCATCACACTCACACTCGCGGTTTTAGCCGCTCCGCCAATCCAGGCCGCCCCCAACCACGAGCCCGGCATCCGCCTAGATGACGAAGAGAATACCCTCCAGAAACTCAACGAAAAGCTGAGCAAACCGTCACAGTATCACCTCTTCCGCGTCGGCTTCGGCGATGCCAAATCCAAAGCCAAACAAAATCCCGGCAAATACGCCCCCGGCAAGGGCTACGGCTACGTCACCGAACGCGGAAAAGTCATTTTTCGCCCCGGCAGATACAAGCACATCCTTCCCATGGCCAACAATCTCTACATCGTCGAAAAAGACGGCAAATACGGCGTCATTGACGAAGAAGATAACTTCATCGTTCCCCCAAAATACGACAAGATCCATTACCGCTGGGACGAAAACTTCATCATCAACAATTACGAAAAAACAGAAGACGGCTGGCTCTGCCGCTATGGCCAGTACACCTTCAATACAAGCCGTCCCGACGATCCCTACGGACACAAAAAGCCCGAATTGCTATACTCGCAAGCCTACAAGCTCACAGACGAACAATACCAGCGCGAAACCCAAGATTCCAAATCAGAATACACATACAACCTGACCTCACTCACGCGCTCAGAACGACAGGTTTACAAAGAAAACGAATACGCCGGCTACTTCAATAACAGCGGCATATTTACCTGTTATGAGGCTCATGAATATATCGATGAGGACAACCGCGATTATGTCGATGTCATCGAGCGAACCTCTGACAACCAAGTCTTCTACAGCAGCGGCAGAAGGAGCTCAGTCAGCTATTATGACGACGACTGCGCCATTATACATGAAGCCAGCGACAAATATCGCCTGCTCAGCCTGCGCGACTGCAAGGAACGCAAAGACAAATTACCCGTCTGCCAAATTTCCAAAGCCTACAAAAAACTCGACATGGCAAGCGCAGGCAACGGACTCGCGTGCATCACAGACAAGAAAAAATCCGGCTTTATCAACGCCAGCGACCAAATGGTCATCGAAACACCCGACTGCGCGTATTCCGTCACCCCGTTCATCGACGGGCTCGCTTACATCAAGCCCAAAGGCGCGACGACTTTCGCACTCTACGACAAAACAGGCGTCAAAAAGCCCAATACTTTCGAAATTGCCGCCGATCGCGTCGTTCTCATGGATGGACAACTCTATCGCTTCGAAACACATTTCCCCACCCAAAGCGGCTGGAAATACAACGAAGTTCTCGTCCTCCGCTGTCTCGGCTGCGACACCGGAACAATCATCTATCCGCGCGACTGGAACGATCCCTGCCACGACACTGGCGGCAACATCATCTGGCCAGAAGGCGCCTGCAAGAAGTAGCTTTTTTTGTGGGGGAACCCCTTTCTTTTTGCCAAAAGAAAGG
>JAFZFY010000137.1 GCA_017555665.1 Pseudomonadota bacterium
CGAGCACATAGACGCGAAAGGGGGAGCGGCGTATGCGCGAAGCCGAAGGCGAGCACATAGACGCGAAAGGGGGAGCGGCGTATGCGCGAAGCCGAAGGCGAGCACATAGACGCGAGGGGGCGAAGCCCCCTGCCATACACAAAAAACATGACATCATGCCCAGATGACCTTAAAACAATTCCATGATTGAATCCCCTGATTACGACGGTCGTCTGTACATCCTAAATCCTAATTTATAATATCTAAATTTTTCTTCAACTCTGTCGCTATTAATGATAGTTTATATGGCGATTTTTGTTGGCAAAATTGGACCTCAAGGCCATGCCGCCAATACCCCAAGTCGTTCTGCGGCATCAGCCGCCAATGTTTCTGTCGATGTTTTCCGATTGTTCTAGAATTCTCTGCCTCCTTCTCCCCTGCCTTCTTTGTGCCTGTGACGAAAACTCTGCCGTCGTCGATGCAGCTCAGGCCGCCGAACCCTTGCAGCGCACCATTCAGATGCCTCCTGACGAGCCGGCGCCGCCAGATCCGGTCATGATTGAGCACACGGTCACAGATTTTGCACGCGGCACCGCCCTGGGTGCATCGCTCGGCGCCAGGCACAGGCTCACGATGAACGGCCTCCCTAAAAATTCGAGGCAGACAGCCGAAGGCTACTGGATAGGCTCCCTTCCGAGCCCAGACAACATCCAGGAACTCCATGACCGAAATATCAAGCTCATCCTTACCGCCTCGATCGTCCCTGCCAAAAAGCTGAAGCCCATCAAGCAGGCCATGGACAGACTCGGTATCGAGCACATCTATATCCCGTTCGGCAGCCGGTTCCCAAATCCTTCAAAATTCCTCGGTGCCATTGAAAGCTACGCGCCCGAACAGGTCTATATCCACTGCGAACACGGCGGCGACAGGTCGGGCGCAATCCTGGCTTACCTGCTCACCAAAAGGCACGGCTGGAAACTCCCTCGCGCGCTGTATGCCGTGATCGTCCCCACATACGGCGACATCCAAGCGCTCACACGGCTGCTCAACGCTCATGGCATCGCTTGCAAACCGGAGGATTACGCAGACGATATCGGTATATACTCGGCCGAAAGCAACGGCGGTTACGGCGGCCTTAAAGTGTATGCCAAGGACGGAAACTACGTAAAACTCGTCAACACGCTCATCGACACCGCGCTTGCCAAAAAATAGGAACCGCCATGCTCTTCTATTACTCCGCGACCGGCATCACCCGAAAACTCGCGCTGACCATCGCCGAGCGAACAGGCGACTGTGTTTGCTCAATCGAAAACGAGCTCGAAAAGGGCGAATGCAGTTACTCGCTCAAAGATTCAGAAAGGCTCGGCTTCCTCTCCCCCGTCTATTTCGGTGCCGTTCCCGATATCGTCAAAAGATTCGTTGAAAAAATCCAGCTCCAGACCGCCGACAATTATTACTGCTTCGTCGCATTCACCTATGGGGCAAGCGCGTTCAACGCCGCAAACCAGCTCACCGGCATGCTCATGCGTCACGGCATCACGACAAATGCGGCTTTCGGCGCCTGCGGAATCGACACATTCCTCCCCATGTACACGATTCCATCCGGCGAGTCGCGAACGTCTGTCGAAGCGCAGATGAGCACCCAGAACGCGCTCATCGCCGAACAAGTCGCCGACCGGACTCAGATCAACGATGTCAAGACTGGCCCGTTCCCCAGGCTCACCAGTGCCACAGCCGCCCTCCTCTATGCCTGGATGCGGCGCACGAACAATTTCAGGGTCTCCGATGCTTGCACCGGCTGCGGTCTCTGTGCCAAGAATTGCCCAGAACACGCGATCTCGCTTGATCCCGATACACACCGCCCGCAGTGGAACGCCCCCAAATGCATGCTCTGCCTCCGCTGCCTCCACCACTGCCCAGCGGCCGCCATCGATTATTCAGACATCACAAAGGACAAGATCCGGCTTCGCTCTTATCCGTAAGGCCATGCGTCAAGCCGCTGTTCTGCCAGGCATGCGAGCGTCATCCCTCTCATAAAAACGACGCGGAGTGAGGTCAAAAAAAAAAGCCGCCAAACGGCGGCTTTCAATCATCTCAATCAATGTATCTAATCAACATCGGACATTGGTGATGGTAGTTTCTACACGAAACGGGCGCGACGACGGGATTCCTTCCGACGACGGCGAGCAGCTTCTTTCTGCTTGCGCTTGCGAATGATGCTCGGTTTCTCATAATGACGGCGGCGTTTGAGTTCTTTCATGACGCCTTCGCGAGCCATATGACGTTTCAGCTGATTGATGGCACGGCCGAGATTTGAACCTTCGACGGCAACCTGAAGGGGCCCTAATTCACGAGATTTGCTTTCCAAAACCTTTCTCCTTGTAGTTTGAGTGATACCCGATTCTAAACCATGGCCTTACAGAATGCACAAGGGCTATGCGCATACGACAGCCAACCGGGCGGCGGCGCTTCTACTCCATAAAATACATATTGTCAAGCCTTTTTTATATCTGTACAATGTTGCTCCGGTTGTCTGGCTCATCCTCAGCCGCGTTAGTCACTCGATTTCACTTTTCTATTCAATCAAGGACACATCATGCCAATCTCTCAAAGTTATGACTTTTCCAAAGCCCGGAACAAAACGCTGATCACATTCTTTGCGCACGTCGAAAATGTCATTAAAGACGTTTACGGCACACAGACATGCGACATCGCGCTCAACTTCCTCGAAGCCTCTCAGGCCTTCGAACTCGCATATTACGGCTGCACTCAGGAGACCGCGCACCTTCTTCAGACCGCCGACGAAGCCGCCGATGAAGCCTGGGGCGCCCTCAATGACCAGCTCCGCGCTTCGCTTCGACACCCCAATGCCGAAAAACGCGCCGCCGCTGCCGCCGCCTATATGCGCTTTGCCGAATTCGATAATCCCACAAAGCTCAATTACGATGAAGAATATGAAGTCATCCAGAAAATATTAGATTCCATGCACGCGCTTCCTCAAAAAACGCTCGAACTCGCTTATGTCTCCGAGCATCTCGACGCGCTCCAGGCATGCCATGATGACTTCCTTGATAAAATGAAAACGCGCTCGAAAAATTCAGATTCTAAAAAATCATCTGCCTGCAAACTGCTCCGCGACAACACTATCACCGCGTTCAACCAGTTCGTCGAAGCCCTCAACACCATGGAACGCATCTCCACAGATGCGCATTTCAAAGACCTCATCACCGGCATCGATGCCCTGATCACTAAAAAATAGATTTCTATACATTTTCTTCTGAGTTTCTATACTTTTATTTGGGGAACGCCGCTTTTGCCCTACGGGCAATACGCGGCGTTTTATCCTGCCTATCCCTGCGGGATACGGCAGGATATTTTTCTCTAATTCTCTATATATTCGAGCCTATTCATGATTCTAAACACCGGCGGAAGAACTGATACTGTCCAATACTACACAGAGTGGCTCCTCAACAGATTCCGGGAAGGCTACGTTCTCTCAAGAAATCCGCTCTTCCCCAATTCCGTCAACAGGATCGAGCTTTCCCCAGACCTGATAGATGTCGTCGTATTCTGCTCCAAGAATTACGCCCCCATTCTCGAACGCCTTCACGAGATCAATGACCGCTTCCGATGCTATTATCATTACACGATTACGGCCTATGGCACCGATATCGAGCCAAATGTCCCCTCAATCGATGACAGCCTCCTAACGCTCAAATTGCTCTCTGCTCTCGTTGGAAAAAAGAAAATTGCATGGCGATATGATCCCGTTCTGCTCACGCCCAAATATACAATAGAAACCCACTTTCATACTTTCGAGCGCATCACATCCCAGATCGCGCCCTATATCGACAGATGTATATTCAGCTTCGTAGAAATGTATAAAAAACTCGAAACGAATATGCCCGAACTCCGTCCGGTCACAGAACTCGATCAAATCATTCTCGCTCAAGGCCTCGGAAATATCGCTCGAAAATATAACATGACCATTCAGACTTGCGCGGAAATATCAGATCTCACACAATATGGCATTCAAAAAAGCGGATGCATGACCGCCGAGATATTTTCAAACGCACTCGATATACAGTTCAAAAAAGTCCCTCACAAGGGCAACAGAAAAGGCTGCGCATGCATGGACTCACGGGGCTTAGGCGACTACAACTCATGCCCAAACGGATGCAAATACTGCTACGCCAACAAAGATCACGACAAAGCCCGACAGAATTACCTCACGCACGATCCAAACTCCCCACTTCTCCTCGGCCATCTTCTCCCGACAGATGTCGTCAAACCCTCACGGCAAATCAGCATGCTCAAAAACTCCGAACGCTCCCTCTTTTAGTCATCCATTCAAACTTCAATTCCGCACTATAATCATCCACTTGCAATGGCTTATGATTGATATATAGCTCTTTTAAATATTCTCGATATTGTTCAATCACTTGATCAAACATTGCGATAACAAATGCTTAACCAACTCACCACAATCGCGTAGTATTTCTTATAGCATTTTCACACCCGACAATAAACATAATTCATACGTAAGCGCCTAATAAAGGTATGGTCTTGACAATAAAAAAGGTGGCATTTGCCACCTTTTTTATTGTCGTTAATCGAGTCTGAATTTGGCCTGCATTTCATCCGTCCACGGCAGAAGATCATCGACAGTATAATTTGAGA
>JAFZFY010000138.1 GCA_017555665.1 Pseudomonadota bacterium
ATTGTAGTGATAATCCTCTTCTTCGGCGACACCGAGCGAGCGCATCTGCCGCGTTCTCAGCACAAGCGAGTTATCCGCAAAAGGCATATTGACAATGTTGCGGCGATATTTTGCGCCATATTCGAAATAATGTTCGGCATTCGACGGATAGAGGATCGTCATTTTGAGGCCGGAATCGTTGAGGGCTTTGGCGATATCGATCATGGCCTTATCGCCGGTGAGGTCGCCACAGACTGGGAAAACGCGATGATTTTCCCAGAGCGTCTTGATGCGCTTGAACTGCGCTTCATCAGTGATGAACGTGCCGAGGGGTTCGGAGAACTTCTTGGCATTCGCGCCATACTGCTTGGGCTCAGCCTTTGCCTTGTCCTTGAGGTACGTGCCGAGAACCGTATATTTCCGCTTGATGCGGTTAAAGCGCGCAATCACTTCGCTGCAGCCGGTCTTCCATGCCTTAAAAGCCGCCTCGGCATGATCAGGGAAATATTTTTCAAGCGCGGCCTTCATCTTGGCCGAATTTTCTTTTTTCCAATAGGTGCGGAACTCCTCGATATTATCGGAAGCCAGAAAAGCCGCGCCATAAGCGAAGTGGAGGTTGGTGATCATGCGATCGAAATCCATCGGGATCACGATGGACGCATTACTCCAAGCGGCGAGCATATAGACCTGATCGGTGCCGACGCCCGAAAGCACGCCGCCTCGATCCTTGATATACGGATACCAGACGTAATGCGCATTTTCATTTGAAACCCAATAATGCGCGTCGCGCACGAGCGCATCCGGATCGGGATCAGAGCGCACGGCCTTAAACTTCGCCTCGATCTCCTGCGGCAGCATCTGAGAAGGATCATTCGCCTTATTAATGGCATCCTGATCCACCTGTGCAGTCTGGGCAACGGCAGTTTCCGCCACCATCGTCATGGGAAACACACTCAGCATCGCTGCGAACAACCAAGTCAATTTCTTCATATCAGCCTCCGTCGCTTTAAAAGCCTTGAGCCTTATAATTCAGTTTCCAGACAAAAGAAAAAAGATGAAGTTTTCAATCACAGTCCCGTGTAATCAAAACCGCTGACGAGATCCCTGTGATCGCGCATCAGATTGCGCGCATCAAAGAGGATCGGCTTGCGCATCAGCCGGCAGATCTTTGCCCAGTCAATCGTGCGGTAAACTTCCCATTCCGTGGCAATGACCAGCGCATCCGCCCCATTGGCGGCGTCTTCCGGGCTGTTGCAAAATACAAACCCATCGTCTTTATAAATTATTCTGGCTTGTTCCAAACCTTCCGGATCATGCGCGGCGACGAGCGCGCCACGGCTCATCAGATCACGGGCGATATCGACAGCCGGACTGTTGCGCACGTCATCCGTCCTGGGCTTGAACGTCAGTCCGAGCAACGCGATCCTTTTGCCCGCAAGCGTGTGCAGCTTATAGAGAATTTTCAGAACGAGGTTCGTTTTTTGACGCGCGTTGACATCCACAGCGGCCTGAACGATCGGCATCTCATAGCCGTAATCACGCGCCATGCTCAGGAGCGCAAGCGAATCCTTCGGGAAACAGCTGCCGCCCCAGCCGAGGCCGGACTGCAGAAAATAAGGCGCAATACGCCTGTCCATGCCCATGCCACGGCTGATATCCGCCATATTTCCGCCAAGTTTTTCAACCAGCCCGGCGATCTCGTTCGCATAACTGATCTTGAGCGCGAGAAACACATTGGACGCATATTTGATCATCTCGGCAGATATCTGATCAGTGCGCAGACACTGCGTGTCAGGACGCATTGCCGGAGCCTCGATAAATGCCGGCATCTCAAACGTCTGGCGGATGATCGGCTCAAACAGCGCATAAAGCATCTGATAGGCGAGATCATCACGCGTCCCGATGACAAACCTGTCCGGATAAAATGTGTCGAGCAAGGCGGTGCCTTCGCGCAAAAACTCAGGATTTGAGGCGAAATGCAGATATTTTCCGTCACCGCCGTTTGATGCGACTCGCTCTCGTATCCGGCGTTCAAGCATCTCGTTGACCCCTACGGGCACCGTCGACTTGACCACGATCGTCACATCATGATCCGGCACCAGCGTTTTGCCGATGTCCTCCGCCGCGCTCATCACGTATGCAAGATTTGCCTCGCCATTTGGCAGCGACGGCGTTCCCACGGCAATGAAGACGACATCGGCCGTCTGGACACACTCGGATAGATCTGTCGTAAACTTCAGATCAAGCGGCAGCGCGAGAAGCGCATCAAGCCCCGCCTCAGAAATGGGCGCCTTGTGAGCCTTCAAGCGCTCGATCTTGCCCGCGTCCACATCGACGCCCCACACGGAATGACCAATATACGCGAGCGCAGCGGCTGTATTGATGCCGACATACCCCGTTCCGATCGTTACAACATGCATCTGTATTCCTCACTAAATCCGGGCAACAATCGCCCTTGCGGTGCCCATATACCCCAATTCTCACACTAAAATCGAGAATCTCTTTTCATGCGCCAGTAATGCGCGCTTGTTCTCCGGCCCTGCGGAGAACAGCCAGGGATCGCCCTGTTTTGACACGACCCTATGGCAGGGGACAACGACATGAAACGGATTGCGCCCCACTGCAGCCCCAACAGCCCTGCAAGCCTTCGGATCCCCTATGCTCCGAGCGATATCCTGATACGTCCGCACCACGCCGAAGGGGATGTCACACAATGCGCGGCAAACGCGCTGCGAAAACGCAGGCATGCCGAACAGCAGCTTCATCCCGGCGTAATCCGGGCATCGGGTGTCCCCGGAAATATATTTTGCCATATAATCACTCAGACATGCCAGATGATCGGGATAGGCGATGCATACATTCGGGAAATGCTGAATTTCAGGGGATATGCGCACGCTGAGGATATGCCGTGTGTCATAACAGACCGTCACGCCCCCAGAAGGGAGAAACGGCATCGCTATCCGATATAGAAACGTCTCCCCGCTCACAGCATCCCCTGTTTCGGATCGATATCAAAGAAGCCGTAAGGCGCCTGCGAAACAGCATCCGAATGCCCACATTTCAAGGAAATCCTGGCATACGGCTTTGCCGCGAGCAGGCAGTAATACCAGAGTTTGGTCAGGTCAAAGCGAAGCATGACCGGTTCAAAATAACGAGCGATTTTGCCACCGATCACCGAACCGACCACAAGAAAGCGCACATCCAGGAATTTCCCGTTGCGCCGGATCCAATATTCAGGCGCATCGACATAAAGCGAATGATCGGGCACTCTCGAAAGCAGCACATCGCGCGTCAGATTGCTTTCGAGCGCAATCTTAATTGCCAGATTGCCGCATTTCCCGCCGTTTTCCGGCACATTCATGCATTGTGACACATCATAGACAAGCCTGCCAGTTCGCGTGATATCGACATTCAGGTGATGCGCCTCATGCCCTAGAACAGCCATAGCCCACCCGGAAAGCACGAGGCCATGCGCGTCAAACCCATAAGAAACAGCAGCCTTAGCGCTTTCCACGAACCCCTGCGCGACATCACTGGTTTCAATCAGGAAAGGATGATCCGTCATCCCGAAGGCAGGGCGAGCAAAGCTATAGCGCGGGAATTGCAACGCGCACTGCGATTGCGCCCCTTTGAGCTGAATCGACTGATCCAGAAAAGCCTCGAACCGCGAGACCGTGCGCGTCTGCGCACTGCTGTAGAGCGTCTCCTCGATCCATCCGAGCGTCATACTCCCATGCCAGTCGAGCAAATGCGCAAGCGGCTGCATCTGCACCGCGATGCGATGCAACATCCCCACATAATCGGGATCATCGCGTTCTAGGCATGACTCGCGGAAGCATTCATGGGTACACTGTGCATTCGAATCGCGGCAGGACACCTCGAATGCATTGACGGCATGCCTGTCAAACTCGCGGCAAATATCTTCGACTTGCTGACAAGTGGTACCCCAGACATTGCAGAGGCGCGCGCCCTGACACAAATTTTTCACGATTTCGGAAAGTGCGGCTTCACCAGGAATACCAGCCGCCCCCTGCCCCAGCTCGGCAGAAGCGGAACCGCGTCCAACACTTACCACAAGCCGACACCGCTGTTGCGTGCAGAGCTCGTTTGAAATTTTTTTTGAGTCCAGGCGCTCCACGCGTCTTTTGGACTTTCGAACCCAGAGGACAGCATCTTCAGCCCCGCATTGGTCGGCCTGTTTCAGGAGCGACATTGCGAGTGCCAAATCCATAGCAAAACTCTACAACAAAGTGCGCGAGGCGGGAGTCGAACCCGCGGCCTTTGGCTTCGGAGGCCAACGCTCTATCCAACTGAGCTACCCGCGCATAGAAAAGATTGATGCTATACGAAAAAAGGCCCACATCCATGGACCTTCTCAAGCGAGAGACGGGGCTCGAACCCGCGACGTCAACCTTGGCAAGGTTGCACTCTACCACTGAGTTACTCTCGCAGACCAGAGTGTCAAGCGAGAGACGGGGCTCGAACCCGCGACGTCAACCTTGGCAAGGTTGCACTCTACCACTGAGTTACTCTCGCATATATGCTCTGATCAAAAAAAAGCGAGAGACGGGGCTCGAAC
>JAFZFY010000139.1 GCA_017555665.1 Pseudomonadota bacterium
GAACTAGTTTTTTTCTGGCATTTTCCACTCACGCATGACTCATCAGATTTGCAAACATTGTTGCACTTACCGCAGTTATTGCTGTCTGTCTGAAGATCGGTTGTCTTTATACAATTGATGCTTGCCGCAGTAACGCCACCGCAGTTTGTGTAATTGGTATCACACGTGTATTGGCAAACACCATCTTTGCATGTGTTTGAAGTTGCGTTGGGGGCTGGATTGTTAGCGCAGGCATAATTGCATGCGCCACAGTTGTCCTTATCAGTTCCAGTGAGTGTCTTGCAACTTCCCAGAGCGCATAAGGTTTGGCCACTACTACAAGTATTTTTCTGGCATTTTCCGCTCACGCATGACTCATCAGATTTGCAGACATTGTTGCACTTACCGCAGTTATTGCTGTCTGTCTGAAGATCAGTGGTCTTTATACAATTGATGCTTGCGGCTGTATTGCCGCCACAGTTTGTATAATTGCTATCACATGTGTATTGGCAAACGCCATTGAGACATGTATTTGAAGTGGCGTTGGTCGCTGGATTGTTGGCACATGCGTAATTACATGCGCCACAATGTTCTGCGTCTGTGCCACTGACCTTTTTGCAGACATTCTGTCCGCCGACAACGCAAAGATCTGGAGTCGATCCGGAGCAGCTGTTCTGGACGCATTTGCCACCGACGCAGGCTTTTCCTGTTCCACAAACATTTCCACAGGAGCCGCAATTCTGACCATCCGTCTGAAGGTCGGTAGTCTTTATACAGTTGATGCTTGATGCTGTCTCACCCCCACAGTTTGTATATCCCGTGTTGCATGTATATTGGCAAACGCCTGCTTTGCAGGTGTTCGAACTTGCATTGGTGGCAGGATTATCTGCACAGGCATAGTTACATGCACCGCAATGCGCAGCATCATTGCTCTTTGTGTTCTTGCAGACATTCTGTCCGCCGACAACACAAAGGTCTGGGGTGGAACCAGAACAGCTGTTTTGGACGCATTTGCCACCGACGCAGGCTTTGCCGGTTCCGCATACATTGCCACAGGAACCACAATTTTGACCATCCGTCTGAAGGTCAGTGGTCTTTATACAGTTAATATCTTGAGCTGTGACGCCACCACAATTTGTGTAACCGCTATCACAAATGTACTGGCAAACACCTGCAATACAGGTATTTGATGTCGCATGGTTTGCAGGATTGTTTGCGCAGACATAATTGCAGGCACCGCAGTGGTCTACATCCTCCTTTTTAACATTACGACATTCATTTTTCTTTGTGCCGTCTTCGTAGGTAATTTCGCAAAGATCAGGAAGATCGCCTTTGCAACTATTTTTCAGGCAGGTTCCGCCTACACAGACTTCACCTTCACCACATTTTGTACCTACAGTCGCACACTCAACAATCGTACCTGTTGCCCCGCAGTATTCATTGTCTGTCAGAGGGTCACGGCACAAACCGCCACATTTGACCTGACTGCCGATACATGCGGCATTACATTTGCCTTTGTCTAAAGTATAGCCTTCATCTGCATTGCATTCCGTTGCAACACATGCGCCATTTTCACATCCGCCATCGACCCAGCCGGGAACTTTTTCCGAACATACATAACCATGCTGCCCACAATTATCAACAGTGTCCAATTCACATTGGTCGCCATATGTATGTTCACCTTTGGGACATGCATCTATACATTGACCATCAACACATTGCTGGGCTTTGCAATCTTTGCCTTTGTAATTATCAGTATCTTCTTCATCACTGCATAATCCTTTGGCACCACAAAAAGATTTGTTTGTCATCGGGTCAATGCATGTGTTGTTGCAAAACACGGTACCAGGCGGACAGACGCAATAGCCATCTTCACAATTTTGCCCACCGATACATTTAGCGCCCTTGTAATCTTCGCTTTTCACGTCACTCGACGTACAGGCGCCTCGGGCACCACAGTAATTGGGGTCGGTAGAGGGGATAATGCCTTTTCCATCACAGGTGATGGTGTTTTCGTTGCCTTTTGAATAACAGAATAATCCAGATTCATTGCATAAATAGTTTGCAGGACAAATGTTGAACTTAAATGCATTTTTATATTCACATTCATCATCATTCAGACAATTGTCGCGCGTTAGCTGACTAGAACCAATTTTGATATATTTCAGTACTTTGTTACTGTCTTCATCGCTATCATTTGGACAAGGCGTAACAACACTCTCGTCACCTTCTGATCCGACTAAATCTGTATATAGCGCACTGTCCCAATCACACCCACCTATGCCTGTCACGGCAAGCAGGGCCACCGCCAAAAGCGGCGCGGTACACCTGCGTTGCCTGGTGAGGAATATCTTGTTTTGATGTCTCATTATGACCTCCTGGAGTCAATTGAACTTCGCACGACACGTGCAAATGATCTCGCAACAAATTGATTTGCGGCACAGGTTCCCCCTGGGCGCACACTCACACAAAATAGCAAATTATACCCCACTTGCCAGCCTCTGCGCAATCCTTTTTGAATTGCGCAAGCGCAAGCGTTGGCGCGGATTTGGTGTGTCAAAACCGTGTCTGATTGTAGGCTTTTGACACGGCGCTTGAGACCCGTGAATGGGGCATGAAACGCCCGCTTTGGATTGCTCTGGCCTCGTGGTGGTAACCATAACATAGCCGTGTCGTGACACGGCGTGTGCGCGTTCCGAAAATGTCACATCCGCGCCAGGGGGCGGCCGGGGGGCGTGTCCTGCTTCGCGAGTTTTAGGGGCGTTCCTTCAAGCCGTGTCGTGACACGGCGCGCGCGTTCCGAAAATGTCACATCCGCGCCAGGGCGCGGCCGGTGGGCGTGTCCTGCTTCGAGAGATTGTGGGGCGTTCCTTCAAAGATGAGGTAGCCGCCCTTGGGGCCGCCCTCTGGGCCGAGCTCGATGACGTGATGCGACTGGGCGATCAGGTCGAGGTTATGCTCGATGACGATGACGGAGGCGCCACGCGCGACAAGTCGATTGAGGGCGCTGATCAGATCGGCGACATCCTGCATGTGCAGGCCGACAGTCGGTTCGTCAAATATGAAGAGCTTTCGGCGGTTCTGGTTGGCCGAGGTGTCGAGGTAAAGCGAGAGGCGAAGGCGCTGAAATTCGCCGCCCGAAAGCGTCGATGTCGGCTGTCCGAGGCGGATATAGCCGAGCCCTATGTCGCAAAGCGTCTGGAGCGGCGCCAGGATGTGCGGGTAGTCGCGGAAATGGTTCTTTGCCTCGGTGACGGTCATGTTGAGCACGTCCGCGATGTTCTTGCCGTCGTGACGGACGGCAAGAACGGCGGGGATGAACCTGCGCCCGCCGCAGAACGAGCATGGGACCGTCAGGTCGTTCATGAACATCATCTCGATCGTGCGGAAGCCCAGGCCCTCGCAGGTCGGGCAGCGGCCGTAACTCGTGTTGAACGAGAAAAAGCCGGCATGCATGCCGGCAGACCTGGCCTGCGGCTGATCGGCAAAGAGCTCGCGGATATAGGTGTATGCGCGTGTCATCGTCGCGACACAGGCGCGCATCGAGCGGCCGAGGGATCCCTGTTCCATCATGACGACTTCGTCGAACTGGTCGAGCCCCGTGACCGTGGCAAGGCTGTCGATATCCTCGGTCTGGTCCTCTTCGCACTCGCCTGTTTCCTCTCCCGATTCCTCTTCGCGCAAATGCCAGTTCTGGAAGAGCACGTCGTGTATGAGCGTGGATTTGCCAGAGCCGCTTACGCCCGCGATCGTGACGAGCTGGTGCAGGGGGATGCGGACCGTGAGATCCTTGAGGTTGTGCATGGTCGCATGCTCGATGGTGAGGCTTGCTTTGGTATCGAGGCTGTCTGCGTTGAGCTTGACGCGGGACGCGCTCGATAACATGTGTCCGGTCGGGGTGTCGCTTGACCTGAGCCCTTCGAGTGTGCCGTCATAGATGAGCTTTCCGCCGAGCTCGCCGCCGGCAGGGCCGAGTTCGATCAGGTAGTCGGCTTCGCGTATGACATCGACATCGTGTTCGACGACGACGAGCGTGTTGCCGAGATCGCGCAGCTGCTTCATGACATGGATGAGCTTCTGGCTGTCCGCGGGGTGCAGGCCGGCCGTCGGTTCGTCGAGCACATAAAGCGTGTCCGTCAGGCCGCGTCCGAGACCGCATGAGAGATGCAGGCGTTGGCATTCGCCGCCCGAAAGCGTCTTGCTCTTCCGGTTGAGCGTCAGATAGCCCAGACCGACATCGTGCATCGTCCGGAGGCGCAGGATGGCTTCCTCCCACGGCGTGAGGCTGCCTGCCGCTTCGACCAGCCCTTGCGGTATCGATTCCAGAAAGCGCAGCGCTTCGGTCACGGTCATTCGGATCAGCTCGCCATATGTCTTGCCGCAGAGCCTCGAATGGCGGGCGATGTCCGAGAGCCCTGAACCGCCGCAGGCTTCGCACGGGATATAGCCGCGAAACCGCGCGAGCTGGATCCTCGCCGTGAACTTGTTGCTGTTCGACTGCAGATGCTCGAAATAGCCCATCACGCCCTTGTAGGGCGGCTTGCCGAACTTGACGAGTTGCTGCTGTTCCGGCGATAGCTCCGAGAACGGCACGTCGATGGGGATCTTCTGGCGACCGCAGAACGAGAGCAGCTGCATCTTTCGCGAGCTTGTCGATGGCGTGCGCAGGGGGATGATGGCATCGTTCATCAGCGTGCGCGACGGGGCGATGACACGTTTCCAGTCGATGTCGCTGACCGAGCCGAACCCGGTGCATACCGGGCAGGCGCCGAGCGTCGAATTGGGGTCGAAGTTTTCCGGCCTCAGTTTCGGATATGCCCGGTGGCAGTCACGGCAGGTGTTGCGGCGGTTGAACTCAAGCGTTTCAGGCGTGTCATCGACGATGTCGATCTTGATGCGATCCTCGCCGAGACGGAATGCCTCTTCGAGGGCTTCCGAAAAACGCCCGTCCAGGCCGGTTTCCGGTCTGAATACCAGGCGGTCGATGAGCACGGGGATCGTCCTCAGGTCAAGGAGCGTTTCTGTGTCGCCTGTCGAAAGCTCGACGATCTTGTGGGCGAGCCACAGGCGCTGATAGCCGTTAGAGGCGAGCGCGCTCAGCCGTTGTGCGGCCGATTCGCCCTCGATGCATGTCAGTTCCGCATAGACGATCAGCTTGAGTTTCCGGTCAAAAGCGCGCAGCCGGCGTTCGATCTCGGCATCCGTGTCCCTGCCGACTCTGCCGCCGCATACCGGGCAGTTCAGCTCTGCCGCGTTCGCGAAAAGCTGCGCCAGATGCACCTGAAGCTCGGTCACCGTCCCGATCGTTGAGCGCGCATGGTCAAAGCTGCTCTGCTGCCTCAGCGCGATCGCCGGAAGGCAGTTCTCGACTTTGTCGACCGGCGGTTTCGGCATCTCGTCCAGGAACATTCGGACGTATGCCGACATCGATTCCAGAAAACGCCGCTGCCCCTCGGCATACAGCGTGTCGAACGCAAGGCTCGATTTGCCCGATCCGCTCACGCCCGTGAGCACGGTCAGCTTCCGCATCGGGATGCGCACGCTGATGTTATGAAGGTTGTTTGTTCTGACACCGTATAAGTTGATTGAATCGGGCATTTTTCTGAGGAAAATCAAGCCGGTACGCTTGTCCGGCTGTGTCGTGGGGGCAAGGTGTAGGTTCGGGAAAACTCGATTTCTCTGGCCTATGCTCGCCTGTGGCGCGCCATGATTGCGCTTCGCAAGGCGCTGGAATATTGGGGGGATGGGGATGATGTGGGAGCCCGTTAAAGCATCCAACAGCCTATTCGTACTTGTGATCGCGGACGATCTGTTCGGCTTCTTCGAGCGGGCATTTGAGGATCTCGGCGATATATCTGGCAGTGTCCGCGCCCAGGACCGGCGAAGGCTCGTATGCTTCGCGCGGGCTGTCGGAGAGTCGGACGGCGGATGCGACGCATCGGTAGTCGCCGGCGACCGGATGCTTGACGGTCTGTATGACCTTGCGCGCTTCGAGCTGCGGATGGGCGAGTGCCGCCGTCATGTCGTTGAGCGGCCCGGCGGGCACGCCTGCTTTGTCCAGAATGTCGCACCATTCGCGGATCGTTTTATGGGAGGCGGCCGCATTGAGGCGCGCTTC
>JAFZFY010000140.1 GCA_017555665.1 Pseudomonadota bacterium
CACGCACACGATCAGGACGTGCGTGAACTTGTTCTTGAAAAAGTCCTTGACGGAATGGACATTCGGCAGGTCTTCGCAATCGGCGACGGTTGGTTTGCGAAGCCAGGCTTCGAGCAGGCCGAGCACGATGCCTGCGCCGATGACCGGTGTCGTCGAGGTCAGCGGCGACACGATGATCGCGGCGAGTATGGTCAGCGGATGCGCCAGAGAAATGACGGCCGCCAGGAAACAGAACAGGGAGTTCGGAAGGATCCAGGCGAGCAGCATATCCTGAAGCGAGTCAACGCCGTGGCTGTATAGGCCATACGCGATACCGCCGATCAGGATGATCGGAATGAGCCATTTGACGAGCGTCCAGACGATGCCGGGCTTTGGCATCTTGTCGAGTTCGTCTGTATCGACTTCGGTGTTGAAATACTTCTTGATGCCGGGCACATGACCGGCGCCGACAACGGCGACGACATTTTTGCAGGTCTTGCCCTCTTCGCGCATTTTGGCCATCAGATATCGGTCGCGCTCGTCGATGAGCGACAAGTGGAACTGCGGCCGTTCCTTCGCGAGTTCGAGCACCATGCTCGACAGGTTGGCATCCTGCTTGAGTTCCTCGATCGCTTTTGCCGTCTCCTCTTTGGAATCCTCGCTTTCAAACAGCGAATCAAAGATATCGGCGAGCAGCTTGCATTTGCTCCAGAAGCTCTGGTTTGCCCAGGTGCGCTTGAGGGTGATGTTGATATTCCGGTCGATAAGGCTGACGCGAATGTTGTTCGCCTTGGCATCCTCGGCTGCGCCAATGAGCTCTGCACCGGGCTTGACGCCCAGTATCGCGCCCATGCGCCGCTGGTATGCGGAAATCATGAGGTTCGCGAGCAGATAGAGGAATTTGCCCTTCTTGATGACCTGGAAGATATCGAGTTTTTTCCAGCGATCCGTATCATAAAAGCTGTCGTAACGCTCCTGATCGAGCTCGACGCAGACGACATCCGGCTTGACCGTCTCGATGATATGCTTGACTTCCAGGCGGCTCTGCTCGCTGACATGCGCCGTCCCTACGATATGATACGTACAGCCGTCGTGTTCCACGACGGTCACATGCGTCTCATCGCCTGTTTTAGAGGCTGTTGCATGCGATGTGTCTGCCGTGTCTGTGCCGGGGGCAGCCTTTTGCGCGGCTGCATCGGATGGAGCTGCGTCGGCAGATGAAGCGTCTGAGGCATCATCCGGCAATGGCGCAGTATCGGGCGCAGAGGATGTATCAGCGCGATCGCCCTCATCTTTCTGGGGCGCATTTTCCTGAAGCGTCTTTTCTGAATTTTCAGATTCACTCATTGCAAATTTCCTAGGTCATTTCTAGAATCTCGCACGTGCCGAGAGCGCCGTGCACAAAATTGTGGGGTAGATATAAAGAATTTGATGTCAGGTAAAGATATTTAAGGCATAAAATGCAAGGCCGGCCGTATGCAGCGCATAGGCCGGCAGGCGAAGCGTATCGCCGGGCGCAGTCCGGCGAAAGCGAAGCCCCCAAGTGACCGAAATAAGAGCCCGAAAAAGGCGGCACCAGACGCCTTGAGGAGTAATCATGACTCGAAAAATAGCCATGTTGCTCGCGCTTTTTGGCATGATGACGGCTTGTTCGAATGAGCACGCCGTGTTCGTTGTGCCAGGATCTCACGAAGCGCCGAGCAGCGACACGAGCAATCCCGGCACGCCGGGCGATCCCGGCACGCCGGGCGATCCCGGCACGCCGGGCGATCCTGCCGATCCGTCTTGTCAGGATATGTGTTCGGGCGGTCCTGAATGCGCAGGGAACAATGCGTTGCGGACCTGCATGGATGCAGACGGCGACGGCTGCCGCGAATGGGTGACGAGCGAGTGCACGGGGACTGACATCTGTCAGAACGGCGCATGCGGCCCGTTTATCCCGGCATGCACCGACACGTGCGAAAGCAACACGCCCGAATGTGTGACGCAGACATCGCTCAGGACGTGCAAAGACCAGGACGGCGACGGCTGCCGCGAATGGGTGACGAGCGAGTGCACGGGGACCGACATCTGTCAGAACGGCGCATGCGGCCCGTTTATCCCGGCATGCACCGACACGTGCGAGGCCGTTGCCCCCGAATGTCTGGATGAACACACGTTCCGGACATGCAAGGATCATGACGGTGACGGCTGTCGCGAATGGGTGCCCGATCTGTGCGGCGGGGGCAAGGTGTGCCAGAACGGCAGCTGCATCACGCCTGCGCCGCAGTGCACGAATGCCTGCACCGCCGGGCAAAAGCAGTGCAGCGGAAACGATGTCCAGACCTGCGGCGACTATAACGGCGACGGCTGCACCGAATGGGGCGGGAACTCGCGTTGCGATTACAAATGCGAGAATGCCGCGTGTGTCGCGGCGCCGCCGCAGTGCACGAACGCATGTACCAACGGTCAGAAACGCTGCAACAACAACGCCGTGCAGACCTGCAAGGACTATAACGGCGACGGCTGCACCGAATGGGGCGGCGATTCCAAATGCGATTACAAGTGCGAAGGCGAGAAATGCGTGTCCAACCCGCTCGCCTGGGTGCCGCCATGCACGACCTCGATCTGCCCGACACCGATCACCGATTTTTCCAAACGCATCGAGGGCAACACGAAGAACAGCAAGAATGTCTTTAGCGAATACCCGACGTGTCACACGTTCAACACGACCGGCGTTCCCAACGAATCCGGCCCCGAAGACTATTATGTCGTGAACATCACCGAGCCCGGCACGCTGATTGTCGGCCTCAAATCGACTGGCGGTTCGGATGTCGATGTGCATCTGCTCACGTCGCTCAAAGCCAATGCCTGTATCGCGCGTGCCGACGAATCGATCGGCCAGCACGTCGACAAGGGCATCTATTACATCGTTGCGGATACGCACAGCGGCAGTTCGAAGGCGGGCACATACTGGATGAAAGTCACGTTCATCGCCGATTCGAGCAAGTGCGGCATGAAGCAGGAAACGATGGCGCGTTATGGCAGCTGCTCGACGATTCAGCTGCCGGTCACGGCCGGCACAGCCCAGGAAGCCCACCTCGTGACCGATCACGACAGGCAGGTGTACGGCAACTCGTGGTGGCCCAGTTCCAAGACGAACAAAGTCGCCGAACACAAGGCCTATACCGACCAGCTTTTCGGTGCCGGCACGAGCGCGGGTGGCGAGTGGTGCCCGGCTGAAGGCGGCCACATCGGCCAGGGCAGCGCGGGCAATTCCGTGCCCGCCAGAGCCGAAGCCTGGTACATCAATATGTACTGGAAGAAAAGGCCCGACAAGGGCACGCGCTTCCTGGCGGTCGAACCGCTGTCGGGCAAGACTGTCGTCGCGGCTGCCGGCTACGAGACCGGCCCGAGCGCATGCGGTCACATGGGCGGCGCCGTCTATGAGATCCATCATTACTTCGGCACCGGGCATAACAGCGTCCTCACGTTCGGCCGCATGATTAACCAAAGCCTCGATTACGGCCCCATCGACTGCACCAAATAACGGTTTTCTGCGCGCACGACGGATTTATCACGCGCTTTTCGCGCTTTTATGATAATTTGGCGCTCCCTCATTTCGAGGGCACGCCATTTCTTTGGAAAAGGAGACAACATGGAACTCAAAGGCTCAAAAACAGAAGCTAACCTGCAGGCTGCTTTCGCAGGCGAATCCCAGGCTCGCAATAAATACACCTACTTCGCCAGCCAGGCTCGCAAGGACGGCTATGAGCAGATCGCCGAGATCTTCCTCGAGACCGCCGAAAATGAAAAAGAACACGCCAAACTGTGGTTCAAATGCCTGCACGGCGACAAGATCCCCTCGACGGCTGAAAACCTCCTCGCAGCTGCCGAAGGCGAAAATTACGAGTGGACGGATATGTACGCTCAGTTCGCGAAAGATGCCCGCGAAGAAGGCTTCACGCGCATCGCGAAGCTCTTTGAGATGGTCGGCGCGATCGAAAAACATCACGAAGAACGCTATCGCAAGCTTCTGGCAAACGTCGAAGGCGAAGTCGTGTTCTCGCGCGATGGCGATGCCATCTGGCAGTGCCGCAACTGCGGTCATATCGTGATCGGCAAAAAAGCTCCGGCCGCTTGCCCCGTCTGCGCGCATCCGCAGTCGTTCTTCCAGGTCAAGGCCGAGAATTATTGATATATTTTATTTAACTATATTTATATAAATGCGCCTATGCCTGCGGC
>JAFZFY010000141.1 GCA_017555665.1 Pseudomonadota bacterium
CCCCCACAAAAACCAATGCCCCAAAAACGCAAATCCTTTGCCAATATCATGTGGGTGCGTTATTCTGCAGCGGATTGGAGGAATCGCTGTTCCTTCCAATGATGGAGGTACCCGATGGCAGAGCGCATATTCCCGATTGGGATTCAGACATTTTCAGATATCCGCGACAATGGGTATGTGTATGTGGATAAGTCGGCGCATGTCTATCGCCTGACGCACAGAGGCAAGTACTTCTTTCTGGCACGGCCACGGCGTTTCGGCAAAAGCCTGCTGATATCGACGCTGGAAGCGTATTTTGAGGGGCGGCGCGATTTATTCGAGGGGCTGGCCATTACTGCGCTTGAGAAAGACTGGAAATCCTATCCAGTGCTGCACCTAGATCTGACCGGTGCCGACTACCATGAGCCAGATTCCCTAAAGAACAAGCTAAACCTTGTACTCATGCGCTGGGAAAAGAAATATGGTCGGGGCGATGGAGAGATTGAACTCGGCGATCGCTTCATAGGTATCATCGAACGCGCCAAAGAACAGACCGGACACCCCGTTGTCCTTCTTGTCGACGAATATGAAAAGCCAATACTCGACACGTTAGATTGTGAGGAACTGCAGGAAAAACACCGGCAGACGCTGAACGGATTTTATGGCGGCATCAAGACTTCGGACAGACATCTGAAATTCGTGTTTCTTACAGGCGTAACCAAAATCGGCAAGCTGAGTGTATTCAGTGCCTTAAACAATATTACCGATATCTCGCTGATGCATGAGTTTGCCGATATCTGCGGTATCACAGAAGACGAACTCGAACACACTTTCCACAAAGATATCCAGGCCATGGCAGACGCCCACGGAAATTCCTATGAAGCAATGCATAGCGAACTCAAGCGCGAGTATAACGGTTACCATTTTTGCAGCCGAATGACACAGAGCGTCTATAATCCATTCAGCCTACTCAAAGCTCTTGCCTATAAGGAACTCAATCGCTTTTGGTTTGAATCTGGTACACCGACATTTCTGGTTCAACTGCTCAAGAAGACCCGACCGAACATTGAAAAGCTCGAAGGCGCAACGGTTGATAAGGATTCGCTCGTATCCATCGACACCTATATGAACAATCCTCTTCCAATCATCTACCAAAGCGGCTATTTAACAATCAGCGGATATAACGAGCGCTTTTCTGAATTTACGCTTGATTATCCGAATACAGAAGTCAAAGAAGGCTTCCTAAACTTATTTAATAATATTTCATAACTCCCACAAATCTATTCTCCCCCCATCATCGCCTTTCTTTAGGAAAGGGGCGTGGGGGAAACCCTTTCTTTTGGCAAAAAGAAAGGGTTTCCCCCACAAAAAACACCCATTGAGGATTTCGGCGCGATGCGATATTCTTTAGGTCTGTCGCATGCGATGTATGCGATGGGATGTGTTACGAACTTTTGGGGAATGATCATGCCAAGCCCGCTCAACAAGCAAAACGCTTCCAATCAAGCGCGCCCAAATCCAAATGGGTATCAATCTGGCTATCAAGGCTATAGCTCGAACGCGCCTGCGCATGGTCAGAGTTCATCCCAATCCTCTAATCCTGCGGATCTCCGAAGGGATTACGCGAGGGACAAAGAGTTTATCCTCAAAGGCATTCGGGATTATATTAACGAAAATGATATCGATGCAGCCAGAGAATTGGTTGACAGATATCGCAATGTCGCAAATGATGAAATCTTTAACAAATTAAGGGACACAACAGATCAGCGTTATGCGCTAAAACAACGAATTAATAAATTAATAGAAGAATACAATTACATTCCAAACGATCAACATCAAGAAAAGGTCAAGATTTGCGGTGAGATTTGCTCCCTTGATCCAAATAATAAACAATTCAAAAACAACTTAAAACACGAACTCGAATGCATCTATCAAAAGCTTGACGATTCCGATCTCGCTCGCCGGATGACAGTCTGCACAGAACTCGCGCGGCTTGATCGTCGTTATGAACGAGAAAAGAAAAAGCTGGAAAAGAAGTATAAAAAATCGCTTTCCCAGACAAACCGAAACTTGCCTGCAGTTTCCAAGAAAGACCAGAATCTTTGCATCGGCAATGCCGTCTGGAAGTATCCCGTCCTGCTGGGCAAATTCTCCCCCACGCCCAGCATGTATGCCCAGCCGGTCATCAAATCGGGAAACGTCTCGCTGAAAGTCCACACGCACGGCATCAGCATATCTCCGGGATATGACGGCCCACTCAAGATTCACTATACCAACATCCGAGCCATGGATTTTGTGCCCGCATCCGGCATTGCCGGTACGCTTGCGGGCGCTGCTGTCGGAGGCGTTCTGGGCGGTATCGTCGGTGCCATCGGGGGCGCGCTACTCGGCTCTAATTATTCACCAGCCGTGCGCATCGCCTATCACGATCCGCAAAAAGATCTTGATAAAACCATCACCATTCACACCGACTCTGCCGAAAAAGCAAACACCTTCATCGCCAATTACAAAAGAGAAATAGACATCACCAGGCGCACTGGTCGAACCACAAGCTCGCTAAAAGTTTTCGCGAGCGCCTTTGGCACAGTCCTTTTCACGCTCATCGGCATAGCGCTCATCGCCGCACTTTTGATGGCATTCTTCCTCTTTATGCGTTAGCAGCGGATATAGCCTGATACCGCGCCCAAGCGAGCAAAATGGCAATCGAGGTGCGTTCATCGAGGTATTTATCGGGCTCTTTGACGCTCACAACCTGAATGAATTCCGTGCTATCGAGATGCTGACTGGCGCGCGCGCCATGCACTTCGATATAATAGCCATTCATAGAATTATTCATGAACGCGGGGTTTGGGCATCCTGTAAACAGTTTTTTGACGATTCGGGCATCCTGATACCCAGTTTCCTCGCGGACTTCGCGCAACACGGCATCCTCAGGTCTTTCGCCAGGCTCGACCGTACCGCATGGAAATTCATACACCCAAGCATTCAGGCCGTGGCGAAACTCACGAACCATAATGAATTCGCCAGTATCTGCGTGCCGAATGACCGCCGTGCACCAATTCGGCGCATCCAGCGAAACAAAACGCGCCGCGCCCCCGTTGGGCGTTTCTTTTTGTGTTTCGTACACATTCCATATCGGCGTGTGCAATACCAGCTTTCGCTCTCCAATTTTCCAATCTGACATCATAACCTCCCAAATAAACGAGCCGTATGCCGCAAGGCATAGGCGAGTAGAGACGTGTCGTGACACGTCTTGCAAACGTGTCGTGACACGTCTTGCAAACGTGTCGTGACACGTCTTGCGAATGTGTCGTGACACGTCTCTTGTGCGAGCGTATTTGCGCAGCAAATAGCCGCGCACAGATAAACAAAACGCCGCGTATCCCAACGGGATAGCGGCGTTAAGCGAGCTGTAGAGCTGTAGAGACGTGTCGTGACACGTCTCAAGTGTCGTGACACGTCTCAAGGCGAGCAAATATATTATTTCTTCATAGCCTCTTCGACCTTGACGGCCGCGGTGACCGTCGCGCCGACCATGGGGTTGTTGCCCATGCCGAGGAAGCCCATCATCTCGACGTGCGCGGGCACCGAGGAGGAGCCGGCGAACTGGGCATCGCTGTGCATACGGCCCATCGTGTCGGTCATGCCGTAGGAAGCGGGACCGGCAGCCATGTTATCGGGATGGAGGGTACGGCCCGTGCCGCCGCCGGAAGCGACGGAGAAGTATTTCTTGCCCTGTTCGACACATTCTTTCTTGTAGGTGCCGGCAACGGGATGCTGGAAACGGGTCGGGTTGGTGGAGTTGCCGGTGATGGAGACATCGACACCTTCCATGTGCATGATCGCGACGCCTTCGCGGACATCATCAGCGCCATAGCAGCGGACCTTGGCACGTTCGCCATCGCTGTAGGCTTTTTCGCGGACGAT
Source organism: Pseudomonadota bacterium (assembly GCA_017555665.1). Lineage (GTDB taxonomy): Bacteria > Myxococcota_A > Bradymonadia > UBA4248 > UBA4248 > UBA4248. The sequence continues at coordinate 3,907 of JAFZFY010000141.1, forward strand.
CGCGACTTTGCCGGTCGCATAGTCGAACTGCGTCTGGACATAGGTGAAGCCATTGATGCGGCTGATGATCATGGCGGCGTCTTTGCCGAGGCCGTTGAGGATGACGCGGAGCTGGTTCTTGCGGACCTTGTTGGCGTTGCGGGCGATACCGATCGCGCCTTCGGCGGCGGCGAACGACTCATGACCGGCGAGGAACGCGAAGCACTTGGTATCTTCGCTCAGGAGCATGCTCGCGAGATTGCCGTGGCCAAGACCGACCTTGCGGTCATCGGCGACGGAACCGGGAATGCAGAACGCCTGGAGGCCTTCGCCGATCTTCTTGGCGGCGTCGGCGGCTTTCGTGCAGCCGGATTTGATGGCGATCGCGATGCCGAGAACATAGGCCCAGCAAACATTCTCGAAGCAGATCGGCTGAATGTCTTTCGCGATCTGATAGGCATCGATGCCCTTGGATTCGCAAATGGCCTTGGCGTCAGCGAGATCCTTGATGCCATACTGCGCGCAAACTTTTTCGATCTGAGGAATACGACGTTCGTAGCTTTCAAAAAGTGCCATAGTTAAAATCTCCTCTTAGTCTTTGCGCGGGTCAATGTATTTCTTGGCGTTCTCAAAGCGGCCATAGTGGCCGGTGGCTTTCTTGAGGGCATCTTCAGCGCTCATGCCGTCTTTGATCCACTGCATCATTTTGCCAAAGTGGACGAACTCATAGCCGCAAATCTCGTCGTCTTCGTCGAGAGCGCAGCGCGTGACATAACCTTCGGCCATTTCGAGATAGCGCGGTCCTTTGAGCTTGGTGGCATACATGGTGCCGACCTGGCTGCGGAGGCCCTTGCCGAGATCTTCGAGACCGGCACCGACGAGGAGGCCGCCTTCGCTGAAGGCGCTCTGCGTACGGCCGTACACGATCTGCAGGAAGAGTTCGCGCATGGCGGTGTTGATGGCGTCGCAGACGAGGTCCGTGTTGAGGGCTTCGAGGATCGTCTTGCCGATCAGGATCTCGGAAGCCATGGCGGCCGAGTGCGTCATGCCAGAGCAGCCGATCGTCTCGACGAGCGCTTCTTCAATGATGCCGTCTTTGACATTGAGCGACAGCTTGCAGGCACCCTGCTGAGGCGCGCACCAGCCGATGCCGTGCGTCATGCCGGAAACATCCTTGATCTCTCTGGACTGAACCCATTTGCCCTCTTCGGGAATGGGTGCCGGACCGTGATTCGGGCCCTTTTTAACCACACACATGTTCTTGACTTCCTGCGTGTATTCCATGATTTCTCCTGTTAAAGTTAGGCTCCGGCCACTATGGCTGGAACAAAAGCGCGCGCATATTACCACATTTCCTCAAATAGTTGCGCTTTTTTTGCACCGAGATATCATTCTCGCTTTCGTTTTTTGAAAGACGTTCCGTGGAACGCCTTTACCTGGGCGCGGCTATCTGAGATACGCCGCGCGTATGGCGCGTCTATGCTGCGCATACGACGCGCAAGACGTTCCGTGGGACATCTTTGGCTGGCGCGGCTATCTGCGATACGCCGCGCCGATGGCGCGTCTATGCTGCGCATACGACGCGCAAGACGTTCCGAGGGACGTCTTTGGCTGGCGCGGCTATCTGCGATA
>JAFZFY010000142.1 GCA_017555665.1 Pseudomonadota bacterium
ACGCCGCTACCCCCTCTGCACGATGCGAGTCTATCGTGTTGCGCATCGAGGTCTGGGAGGACTCGGCGGCGATAGGCGCGCGCAAGTATAGAAAAATAGAGTGCGCGGCGTATCGCAGATAGCCGCGCACACGAGCCGTATGTGCGGCCTTGTGCCGCACATAGGCGAGTGAACGAAAGGCAGCAGACAGGAGGCGGTGGTGCGCGTCGCAGGGGAGGCGTGTGGACGAAAAAAAAAGCCTCAAAACACATTTTATTAAAAAAAAGCTTGCAAAGGATTTTTTGAGCGCGTATAAGCCACGTCAGCGCTTAGGCGTGAGTTGCGAAAGTGGCGAAATGGTAGACGCGCAGGTTTCAGGTACCTGTTTCCGGACTGGATGTGAGGGTTCGAGTCCCTCCTTTCGCATTTGGATTTCCCGGACGGTTTAACGACCGCCCGGTTTTTTTGTAACCTGATCACAGCAAAGCTGTGTTCGTGGAGCAGGTGAGTTTCGGAACGAAACCCCAGGACGAACTGGTGCCTGCGCAGCATTCCTCGCGGAATGGCCAAAACGGTGAAAAGAACTGCGCAGTCAGCGCCGCAAGCCATCAGGGAGGAAGCATGTTAAGTATAGAGGGCATTGAGCGTCTGATCGAGCCGCTGATGGTGCAGCTGGGGCTGGCACTATACAATGTCGAGCTGAAGCGAGAGGGAAAGGAGCTCGTGCTTCGCATCACGGCAGACCGCGCGGACAAATCGGAAGGCGGCGTGACGGTGGACGAGCTGGCGCATGCAAGCGACGAAGTGGGCGCGCTGCTTGACCTTGAGGATCCGATCGAAGAGCGCTACCGCCTGACGCTGGAGAGCCCGGGGATCGAGCGCGAACTGCAGTCGTGGCGTCATTTCCGGTTCGCGATCGGCGAGCGTGTGCGCGTGACGACGCGCGGCGAAGAGGCGACCGTGTATGAAGGCGTGCTTGAGACGGCAGACGACGAGACGCGCATGCTGGGGATCCGGACAGCCGAGGGCATCGTGCCGGTGGACAGCACCAAGGTGAAATCGGCGCGCACGGTGTTCGTGTGGTCATCAGGCGAGAAACGCAAGTTTTAAGAGTATTTTAACGATCATCAATATAACGCGGCAGCAAGGACCGCACCATCACAGGGAGAGTTATCCGTGGATCTGAAACTGAGTGAAGTCATTCGACAGGTTGGCAGCGAGAAAGGCGTGGACCAGTCCGTGCTCATCGAGACGCTAGAAGTCGCGATCGCGACAGCGGCGAAGCGCATATTCGGCCAGTCGCGCGAGATCGAGGCCTATTACAATGAGGAACTTGATGAAGTGGAGCTGTTTCAGATTCTTCAGGTGACGGAAGAAATCGAGAACGAGTACCGCGACATCACGCTTGAAGACGCGATCGAGCACGGTTTTACGGATGTGGGCATCGGCGACGAGCTTCTCGTGCAGATCTTTTACCGCAGCGAGGATGCTTACCGGGCACGCGAACAGGACAAGAATTACGGCGATCTTCTGAACCTTGAGAGCGCGAAGATGTCGTTCGGCCGTATTGCGGCGCAGACGGCGAAGCAAGTCATTCTTCAGCGCATGCGAGAAGCGGAACAGGACATCGTGTACAACCAGTACAAGGACCGCAAGGGCCAGCTGATCACGGGCGTGGTTCGCCGCTTTGAGAAAGGCGGCGCGATCATCGTGGATCTCGACCGTGCGGACGCGATCCTTCCAGCACGCGAGCAGACCCCGCGCGAGAATTATCGCCCCGGCGACAAGATCCAGGCTTATGTGAAGAACGTCCAGCGCGCGAGCCGCGACCCTCAGATCATCCTGAGCCGCACGGCCCCGGAACTCGTGATCAGGCTTTTCGAGCAGGTCGCGCCGGAAATCGACGAAGGGATCGTGCAGATCCTGCGCGTGGCGCGTCAGCCGGGTATGCGCACGAAAGTGGCCGTGTATTCGAGCCAGAACGACATCGATCCAGTGGGCGCGTGCGTCGGCATGCGCGGGCAGCGCGTCCAGGCAGTCGTGCAGGAGCTTCATAACGAGAAGATCGACATCGTGCCTTTCAACGAGGAGCCTGCCCGCTTCGTGTGCAGCGCGATCTCGCCGGCAGAAGTATCGAAAGTGCTCATCGACGAGTCGAAATCGTCAATGGATCTGATCGTTCCTGACGACCAGCTTTCGCTTGCGATCGGCCGTGGTGGCCAGAACGTCCGTCTTGCGGCGCAGCTCACGGGATGGAACCTGGACATCATTTCGGAAACACGCCTGAACGAGATCATGCAGGAAGCGAAGCGCGCGCTGCTTTCGCACGGGATCAAGGACGAGTCCCTGATCGACACGCTGTTCACGCTCGGCTACAACAAGCTGGAGCATATCGCGCAGGTGGATCCGCTGGAACTGGCGCAGATCCCCGGATTCGGGATGGACAATGCGGAACACATCGTCGCCGTGGCGAGCGCGATCCTGGACGAGACAAAGAAATCGCACAGCAACAAGGAGATCGAAGCGCGCAATATCAGCGATATCGCGACGTATCTCGGCCTGACGGAGCATCAGGCACGCCAGTTCTACGAGGCCGGTTATCACGACCTCAACATCCTGTTCCTCGAGAGCGATCCGCAGCGTCTCGACGCGAAGACAGGCATCGGCAAGAACAAGGCGCCTGAGCTGATCAACGACCTCGCGGAGATCGCGACCAACCAGGAAGTCTATTCGGCAGAAGAGCTCGCAGAAGCACGCGAATGCTTTGACAAGAGCCTGAAAGAGCTCCCGAACTGCACGCTGCTTCAGGCATACAACTGCACGGTGGAAGAGTTCGGGGAACGCCTGTTCCCGCCCGAAGAGGAAGAGCTAAACGAAGAGGAGCTCGCTGCAGAAGCGGCAGAGCACGCCACAGCAAAGGATGAGCAGGCATAATGTCGGATCAGATGACCCATGCAGAGCCTTCCGGCCATCATGAGCCTCAGCGCAGGTGTATTTCGTGCCGTGGGAACGGCGCGAAATACGGGCTGCTGCGTTTCGCGCTCGTAGGCGGGATGCTGTGTTTTGACCTTCGCAAGAAGCTGCCCGGGCGAGGCTATTACGTATGCGCGCAGCGAAGCTGTCTGGAGAACGCATTTCAGAAAGGCTTTAAGCGGGCAGCCAAATCGTCGCCGAAAGAGATCGCGGAGAATGCGGATGCATTCATCCGGGAGATTTTGATCCCCGGGCTTCGGAAACGGTACACGGAATGCCTGCTGGCCGGATTTCAGAGCCACATGCTGCTGCTCGGTGCAGACAGCGTGGAACAGGCGGCGCAGGCAGATACCCTTGCGGCGTATGTGATCGCGACGGATGCCTCGGAATCGACCTCGACCAAATACCGGACGAACGCTTCACGCAAAAACCTGCCCTGTCTTGGGCTTTATGATCGTTCATTTTATGGACGACTTTTCGGAAAATCTGATAAAGTAGTACTTGGGTGGCTTTCGTGTCATCTGTTTGAAGAATTTTCATCGCTCGAAGCGTCGATACGGCGCCTTGAGTCCGTATGAATTCATCGCTCGAAGCGCCGACAGGGCGCGTTGAGTCGAATATCACGCAATAAATAAACCAATGGCTTGAAGCGCCATAGGGCGCGTCATATAAGCGCGGAAGGTCATTGTAATTTTTAAAAGGGATTTCCCGATCGAGAGGATCGGGGGATCATTGACGCAGGAAGGGCTCAGAGAGAGCATGGCGAAATCGACAAAGGTTTTGGATTTGGCAGCCACCCTGAACATGGATGGCCAGCAGTTAATTGATCAGATCAACGCATTGGGACTGGGTTTCAGTGTCAAATCGAAGTCGAGTGCACTGACGGACGACCAAGTGCGTCAGATACAGCAGTCGCTGGCCTCGCAGCGTCACAGTCGCGGCAATTCGGCAATAGATGCCAAATCGCAGTCGACGGGCAAGGGAACAGTCCGCATCCGCCGTCGGCGTGATGAAGAGCCCACCGACAAGCCCGCCCCCCGGTCCGAGCCAGCCAAGAAAGCCTCGCCGGAAACGGCAAAAGCACAGGACAAGAAAGCGCCTGAAAAGAAAGCAGCGCCCGAAGCCGTGAAACAGCCGGAACCGAAAGCAGAGCCCGCCGAGCCGAAGGTCAAGGAAGTGAAGGCAGAGGAAGCGAAGCCGGCCGTCATCGAAACGCCGAAAGCGGCAGAAACAGCCCAGGCTGACACGCATGCAGAGCCTGTAAAACCGCAGGCGGAACAGGAAGCGGCACCGGCACCTGAATCAGCGGAAGAGACCATCGCGGATGTGATTTCTGCTCCTGAGCCAGCCTCCAAACCGGAAGAGACGAGCGCGCCCGAAGTTCCCGCAGAAGCGCCCAAAGCCGAGCAGAAACCAGCAAAGGCACAGGAAAAAGACAAAAAAGAGAAACGGCGCGAAAAAGAGAAGAAAAAGAACGACAGATTTTTGGAGCTTGCGCCCAATTTCGGCAAGGAATCGTCGAACTTTACCGGTTTTTCCTTCGGCACGAAATTCGCGGACGAAGTTCCGGAAGAATATGCCTCCGAAGTCGAATATCCGGAAGAAGACGATCAGCAGCCTTCGCGTGCGAAGTGGAACAACAAACCCGCAAAGGGCAACAAGAAGCCTGTCATGCCGAATCCCAAATCAGAGGAAGATCTTGTTTCCGATGACGAAGAAGAGCAGGCAGATAACAGCCACAAGAAATCGCCTCGCCCGTCGAACATCACGGGAGCGATTGATCCAGCCCTGATCCAGGCGATGCTCGCAAAGGACAACAAGAAGTTTGGCGGCGGATCCTCAGACGGCGGCGGCCGTAGCAATCGGAAAGCCGGCGCGCGCACCGTTGTCAATCCGAGCCAGTTCTATGGCGATTCAGGCAACAAATCGAAGGGCAACGCCAACGTGAGCCACAGCGGGACCGGCCTGAAGAAAGTCAACCGCCCGAAGAAAGGCGCCCAGGCAGAGCGTCCGGCGATTGCGCACCCGCAGGCATCCGAACACAAGCGCGTCGTGAAAGTCTCCGAGAACATCGCTGTGGGCACGCTCGCGAACGACCTCGGCGTGAAATCGTCCGAAGTCATCCGCTTCCTGATGAAAGAGCTCGGCATGATGTGCACGGTCAACCAGACCGTCGATGTGGAAACGGCAGAACTCGTCGCTGCAGAATACGGCTTTACGGTGCAGGATGTGAGCTTCAAAGAGGAAGCGTTCACGACATCGGAAGAAGACAAGCCTGAGGAACTCGAGCTTCGCGCACCGATCGTCACCGTGATGGGACACGTCGATCACGGCAAGACCTCGTTGCTGGACGCGCTTCGCAATTCGCGTGTGGCCGCAGGCGAAGCCGGCGGCATCACGCAGCATATCGGAGCCTCTTCGATCGATACCTCGACCGGCAAAGTCGTGTTCCTCGACACGCCGGGTCATGAAGCCTTCACGACGTTGCGCGCACGCGGCGCGAAAGTCACGGATCTCGTCGTCCTCGTCGTCGCCGCAGACGACGGCGTGATGCCTCAGACCGTCGAAGCCATCAACCACGCCAAGGCAGCCGGCGTCCCCATCATCGTCGCCATCAACAAGATCGACAAGCCCGGTGCCAATCCTGAACGCGTCCGCCAGGCCCTCACGGAATACGAACTCATTCCGGAAGAATGGGGCGGCACGACGATCTTCAAAGAAGTTTCTGCAAAGACCGGCGAAGGCGTGGAAGAACTCCTCGAGCTCATCCAGCTCCAGTCCGAAGTGCTCGAACTCAAAGCCAACCCCGACAAGCCCGCGCGCGGCTTCATCCTCGAAGCCTACAAAGACAACCGCAAGGGCACCGTGGCCTCGATCCTCGTTCAGGAAGGCACGCTCCGCATCAACGATATCCTCGTGAGCGGCGCATGCTACGGCAAGGTCAAGAGCATGACAAACGAACGCGGCAAGAATATCCGCGTCGCCGAACCTTCCACACCTGTCGAAATCACCGGCCTTTCGGATGTCCCCGATGCTGGCGAACCTTTCTTCGTGGCAAAAGACGAAAAAATCGCCAAGGAATTCACGACCCAGATCAAGGAACGCAAGCGCAACGCCGAACTTTCGTCCAAAAAATTCGATCCCTGGGCGCAGTTCAAAGATAACAAGAATCTCAATGTCATCATCAAGGCAGACGTTCAGGGCTCCCTGGAAGCCCTCGTCAAGTCGCTCGGTTCACTGTCCACCGAAGAAGTCGAGCTTACCATCGTGCATGCCGCCGTCGGCGGTGCTACCGAAAACGATGTCCAGCTCGCCATCGCCTCGGATGCGATCATCGTCGGCTTCAACACACGCCCGGACGGCCGTGCCGCCGAAATCGCCAAGCGCGAAGGCATCCTGATGGAATCCTTCAACATCATTTATGATGTCATTGATTACGTCAAGAATGCCATGAGCGGCCTCCTCGATCCGATTATCGGCGAAAATGTCCTCGGCCACGTCGAAATCCGCGATACATTCAACGTCCCCAAAGTCGGCACCATCGCCGGCGGTTACGTCACGGACGGCATCATCAAGCGCGGCGCCAAATGCAGGCTCCTCCGCAACGGCAAGATCATCTACGACTCGAAGATCGCTTCGCTCAAGCGCTTCAAAGATGACGCCAAAGAAGTCCGCACCGGCTTCGAATGCGGCTTCTCGATCGAAAATTACAACGACATCAAAGTCGAAGACGTCGTTGAGATTTACGAAGTGACCGAAACCAAACAGACGCTCTAATCTCTCAAAGCCGTATGCTTGCAAGGCATGCGGCTTTTTTTTGTGGCGCGCATGGGCGCGGCTATGCTGCGCATACGCCGCGCATGTGTCCGCGCCTATCGCCGATGGCCAGACAGCAGCATATCCGAACTGAAGCTAAAGACTATTATATCGATCTTGTGTTCTATAATTACATCCTCAAATGCTTTCTTCTGATCGACCTTAAAACTGAACGCATTACCCATCAGGATGTTGGGCAGATGGATATGTATGTGCGCATGTACGATGAGCTTAAACGCCTTGATGGCGATAATCCAACCATTGGTTTGATTCTCTGCTCAGATACAGATGAAGATATCACTCGTTATTCCGTACTTCATGGCAATGAACAGCTTTTTGCAGCCAAATACATGGTCTATCTTCCAACAAAAGAGGAGCTTCAGCGAGAAATTGAGCGACAAAAGGAGATCTTCCAATTACAGCAGGAAGAACATACACAAGATGAGAATTCTATTCTCTGATTACTGTCTCCCAAATAATCATGATATAAAATCCAACCCTATCAGACCGAAGCCGTCGTCTTTTATGAGGGCAACGTCAAACACATTTATTTCATTGCCGAACCCCAAGGCACAATGTCGAGTCTGATGCTCTATCAGGGTGCTTACGAAAAGGCGTCCTACAGAGGAATCTTCTGAGCTCGAATACACCGGCGCATTTCATCCACAAACTCTGTTGGCTCAATCACTTTCACATGCGGTCCGAATCCGAGTAAACGGATTCGAAGCTCGTCAGCATCATCTTCACGATATCTCAGCTTGAGATAATATTTTAACTCACCAACGGCTTTGATATCCGTTTTTTCATAGTTAGAAAGCTCTATCAACAACCTCGCAAGCGTATTGAATTCATCATATATTTCCAGCCCAAGCGTTTTAAGCTGCTTTTTTTCTGAATCAGGAAGATTTCTATCCCCCGACTGATCCATACTGACAGCACATGAACTCATCCGTGCGAGATCAAGTGTTTTTTGTTGTTGCCCAACAATCCCATCGACCCTAAATTTGTCATCTTTCGGAGAATACTCCAATTTTTTCGGAAGAAAACGCATCGTTTCTTCCAGCCTGTCTTTCTTATGGATCGTCAGATCAAGCCATTTATTTTCGTGTATGGCATTAAGTATTCGATTAAAACGGTTGCGATAATCAACATCATCGTATGGATCAGCATCCGAAGCCTTATCAAATGCCTGAATCAATCCCGGTGCCCATAACGGCTCGATATTTCTCAATTCTTCTTTCATGAAGTCGAGATCGGGCAAGAAAAGCCCAATCCTCGGATCATCAAGAAGCGTCCTGAGCCATCGTTTTTCAAGCGTCGTCAGCGGTCGATCCGTACGATTTTTGATATGCGTTCTGCCATCAGCGTCCAAAAGGTTCCAAGTGCGATCCGTGGTAGGCTTCTTGAACAGTTCTCTCTCGATATTGCTGATACATTCATTATAGGCACCATCAGCTGTTCTGAGTATTTGTATGACTCGATTGCTCGTCATGCCACTGGATGCGTTATTCTGGCGGTCGATCGCCTCATCAATGATCTGAGCTACGAGGTGATAATATAATCCATATATCTCATGAAACAGCTGCATCTTATTCATGCCCACTTGCAACGCATCCATAGATAAACAGCCAGTCCCCCAATTCCGGCTCTCAAATGAGTATAAGCATGTATCATAAGCCTCAACAAATCACCACATTTAATCGGGACAATCGTGCTATCGAATGATCTTGTATAAAAAAAGTTGACACATATTCTGCAAGGATTCTGCTCGACCGAAGGAGCCTTTGGAGGGGTGTCTATGAGTAAGAGAAATCGCTATGATCAAGAATTCAAAGTCCAGTTGCCTGAAAATACGATTTACAGCTGGATGCATGCATATCGGCAGGGCAAGCTTGACCTTGGCCCAGGCACGCAAACGCCTAGTCGGGCATTGACAATGAACGAGGAACTGATTGAGCTTCGAAAACAGGTGAGGGCGCAGGCTAAAGAAATCAGGCGTCTCAAGGAAGAGAATGAATTTCTTGAGGAAGCAAACGCTTTTTTCGCAGCCAGCCGTCGGAAGTCAGCAAAGACGTGAGAATGCGATTCATTGCGCTCAAGCAGTGGAACGCGCTATTCCGTGTTGTCGAGACGGTATTGATGATCTTCTGCCCTGGGCGGATGAAATGCAGTCCAAATTTAAACTGAAGAACTGATAAAAGGTGGCGATAGCCACCTTTTTTGTCAAGACCGTAGGATTATTAGGCGCTTACGTAACCTTACGACGAATGCCCCGTCAGTCACGGTTTAAGCCGTGACTGACGCACTTCTCCAGATTGTCGATTGGAAGTACCTAAGAAAAGGCGCGATGCACCTGCGAGTGCTGCCTCGAGGATCAGATACGCTGCGCACCAGTTCCAATTTTAGTCTGAATAAACGGAACCCCCAGTGCAATAATATCATTTTTGACAAACGGATATGAGGCACCTTCACAAAGCACGACGACATTTGCCCCAGCATCCATCGTACAACAAGCCTGAACTGCCTGACATGCACGCAGGATACGCTTGACAAGTTCTAGGCTTTTGGGTTCGACATAACAAACAGGCGGATCGCAAGTCATGCAAAGCGCATGTAACAACATCATGTTATGATGCATGGCATATGTAAGCGCGCTGAAATCGCGCTGCAGTATCGCAGTTTGAGCATAATCGGCAGCCTGAGATGCTTCATGCAAATAGGCTTGCCAGAATGGCGATTTTTCACAACGCATCATAGCTTCAGAGCTTGAGACAGCTTTCTGTGTCGCAGAAATCTGAACGACAAAGACATGCAACGGCCAATGATCAGGGGGAGCAATGGTCTGCGCGAAAGCATCAGAGCCATCCGGATCAGAACCAGCGTACCAACGCGTCCAGCCAGCCGGAATACTTCTGGCTGCCGAGCCCGACCCAAGTCTTGCAAGCATCGAGAGTTGAGATTCCGAAAGTTCAAGCCCTGCAGCTGATGCAGCAGCAAGCGCAGCAGCCGCACAACCAGATGCAGAAGAGGCCAGCCCAGCCGAACGAGCAAAGTTATTTCTGGAACGCAAAACACATCGTTTTGACCAACCGACATCCTTACGAATTGAATCCAAGATTCTCTGAACTCTTCCCATGACATGAGATGGAACTTGCCAATCATTGATGATGAGTTCATCTCTGAAATCGTCATCATCCCAAACAGCTGTAGTTTCTGTATAAAGCCCTTCAACATTAAAAGCGACAGAATCGAACAGTGGCAGATTGAGGTCTGAGTTACGTTTTCCCCAATATTTCGCCACTGCTATATTTGCATGCGCCCGAGCTGAAGCCTTGAATTCTTTTTCGATTTGTAAATCAGTCATAGTTCAAATTGTGTTTGAGAGGCCAATGGAAAGACTTCCACCAAGAAAGAGAGATTGAAAATCCCAGTTATACTGGCAAGACACTTGTGCGGTTACAGAAATGATTCCTAAAAGGAACTGAAGCCCCAAAGAGCCACCGACAGCACCAGTAATGCTGTCATTTCCAGTAATTTTAACAAGTGTATTGCTAACAAGTGCCTGAAGGGAGATTTCAGGCTGAGCAAAGAAGTACAAGGTCAATTTTCGAAATGGAGAAAAAAAGAACCTTGGAGCGGCTGTCATATAGATAAATTGATAGCCATTATCGAAAGGCAGAAAATCCTTATCTGTAAAAGCACGCGCAGAACCGAAACGCACATGAACGCCAAAGTAACCGCCGAATTGAATTGTAGCATCAGCAAACACGCTCATGCCAACATCAGATGCCTTACCAAACTCCCCGAGCATGGCATCGAAAACATCAAATCCAAGTGAAAATGTCGATCGAGGACGTTTAAATCCCAAAGGTTCAGCATAAGAGTCCTCGGGCAGAATAACCAAAGCTAGCAACAAAACTGCAGCACATGCACAGATACGAATCATATTATGCATAATGCCTCCTGCGAATGATAATACCAGCAAATAGTGCCAGGAGGATCATCACAGGGAAAGACTGTTTCCGAGGATTTATTGCGCAACCAGAAGCCCCTGAAGACTCACATAGACCTTCACTTGAACAGTAGCTACCGCTTTTACAATCAGAATCAAAATAACATTCCACATCAAAAGTTTTTACAACCCCTATAAGATCATTATTGCAATAATCCGAAAAGCAGCATGGCTGTTTATATTGAAGATCCACATAATCATAAGGAATTGAATAATCATTACACCAGAACAAATGCTGTTGCAGACATGTATACATACAGTTTATTCTATCATCATCATTACTATAATTATTAGCACAATCCGTTACACACACATCAGGATAGGCGCTACAATCCACAGAACAAGCATATTTGACACCAGATTCAGAATATAGAAATAAGTTATCATTTACTGGCACATCAAAATTTGCCTTACATAATCCATCACGCCCACACA
>JAFZFY010000143.1 GCA_017555665.1 Pseudomonadota bacterium
CTCGATGACGATAGACATCACCCATCTCCATGATTGCCCCTTGTTATGTTTGAAAGTATATCATGGAAATGGATAAAATCAGAAGAGTAGCACCACCAAAACTGGCTATTTTTCTATGGGTTTACGACTTTGCGTACACCGTGATATTGCCCCTGGCATAAATGCATCCTTCGGCATCGGAGCCGGTACCAATATGGGTGATGGCGGCGGTGGCGGCGGCTGGTACGGCGGCGGCACAACTCAGAAAACCTTTGAGGGGGACGACACCCAAGGCGGTGGCGGCGGCACAGGCTTCGTCTATGATTCAAGCGCGAACAGTGTTGCGGCTGTCGAAAGCGTCCTACAGCAGACAGACCAAGCCTATGCACTCGACGCACAATACAAACTGACCAACGCAGAAACGCGCGATGGCAGTGTCAGCATGCCGGCACCGAAAGGCGGCACGGAACAAGGCCATACCAAGAATGGCTTTGCACGTATCACGCTTGTCCAATAATCCATACATCGCAGTCCCAAAGACCGCAGGATATAAAAGCCGCTGTTTAAGACAGCGGCTTTTTTTGATATATGGCAATCTGGTTTCGGGCTATCGGCTTACGCCGATACGCCCTTTTTGGCGGCCGGCTATTTCGCCAGCGAAATACGCCGGCCGCATCAGCATCGATTGACCTGCCTGTCATCGAGGTTATTATGGCTAAGCAGATAAAAAGATGTGATGAATTCACACAAACAAATCATCAGAATTCAAATCAATCGGGCAATTCAAACAAATTTTTGCTGAAATAACGGTCGCCTCGATCTGGGAAAACGACGACGATATTGCCATGATCAATATCTTTAGCGAGCTTGAGCGCTGCAGCAAGTGCCGCCCCGGAAGAAGATCCCGCGAAAATGCCTTCACGTCGCGCGAGTTCACGTGACGATTGAAATGCCTCTTCATCATTTACTTTATAGATGAGATCGACCAAAGACATATCAAGTGTTTTGGGTATGAAATCATTGCCAATGCCCTCAATACTATAATTCGCATGCTCGCCACCGCCAATCATCGAGCCAACGGGATCTGCCAAAACCGCTTTAATATTGGGCAGTCTCTGTTTGAGATAACGCGAAATGCCCGTAAACGTTCCGCCAGAGCCCGCTCCGGCAACAAAATAATCTATATTTCCGTCAAGATCTTCATATATTTCCGGACCAGTCGTTTCATAATGCGCCTGCGGATTGTTGAGATCCGAGAACTGATCGAAAGCAACGGCCCCGGGAATCTGCGCGCGCAATTCTTCCGCACGTCTGTTCGCGCCAAGCATGCCTTCTTCAAGCGGCGTATGAATAATTTCAGCACCAAGCGCATGCATGAGAATCTGTTTTTCTAATGAGAACTTTTCGGGTACCGCAAATATCACACGATACCCTTTGTTCAGCGCGGCAAAGGCAATGCCAAGCCCCGTGCTGCCTGCAGTACCCAATACAATCGTTCCTCCGGGATGCAATTCACCACGTTTTTCGGCGGCTTCAATCATATAACGGCCAGTACGGTCCTTAACGCTTCCGCTTGGATTATATAGTTCGAGTTTTGCAAAAAGCGATATGTTTTGGGGGAGTTCAAAATGTGAAAGTTTGACAAGCGGCGTATGCCCAACGAGTTCCTGCATGGACTGATAATACATTATTTTACCTCACTTTGACGGATGGCCTGTTCAAGATCTTCGATGATATCCATTTCGTTTTCAATGCCGACAGAAAGCCGGATAAGATTTTCTGTAATGCCAACGGCATCGCGAATATCTTTGGGAAATGCCGCATGCGTCATCGTCGAGGGATGGCAGACAAGAGACTCAACGCCCCCAAGACTTTCCGCAAGCGCGACGAGATGCAAGGATTCAAAGAAGCGCTCGAGCGAATAGTTTTCATAAAGTTCAAATGAAATCATTGCCCCCCCAGTCTTTGCCTGCCACACTTGAATATCATGTCCCTGGGCGTCTTCAAATCCAGGATAGTAAATATTTTTGACCGCCTTATTCTGGCGAAGTCTTTGCGCGACAAACGCCGCATTCTGCGTATGTCTGTCCATGCGGACACCAAGCGTCTTGATGCCGCGAATGAGAAGGAATGAATCAAACGGACCGAGCACACCGCCAGTTGAATTCTGTATAAATGCAATCTTGCGCGCCAATTCTGAATCATTCACAACGACCAATCCTGCGACTAAATCGCTGTGACCGCCGAGATATTTAGTCGCGCTGTGAATGACGATATCAGCGCCAAGTGAAATCGGTCGCTGCAAATACGGCGTCATAAATGTATTATCAACAATGGTAAGGATGTTATGCTTCTTTGCGATATCCGCGACAGCCTTGATATCCGTGACTGTAAGCAATGGATTAGCCGGGCTTTCTATAAAAAGCGCCTTGACTTCTGGCGTAATCGCCTTATCAAGAACCGCAAGATCTGTTGTATCCACGATATCAAAACCGATCCCGAAATGATCAAATACTTTCGCAAGCACGCGATATGTCCCACCATATACATTTTGAGAAAGTATAATTTTATCGCCCGTATGAAAGAGACTGAGCACCGCAGTCGTCGCAGCCATGCCCGAGCCAAAAGCAAACCCAGACACGCCGCCTTCCAGCTCGGCGATGAGCGCCTCGAGCGCTGCACGCGTCGGATTCCCCGTTCGAGAATATTCATATCCACCAACGAGTTTTCCAAGCCCTTTCTGCTCATAAGTAGATGTCTGATAAATCGGGACATTGACCGATCCTGTGAGGGCATCCCCATAAATGCCACCATGTATCAATGCCGAATCGATATGTTTGTAGTTAGCCATGTGCATTCTCCTCTTTTTGAAAGTATTTTTTTAAGCCGTCATGCGAAATGATCTCTAAGCGGACAGCTCCAAAGATGCATCTTTGCTGTCCTTATAAGCATACAGAAAATGAATATTTTCAAATGCTTTAAGCCCATCTTTCCGATTGCTGAAGTAGCAATATTGTATATCTTTTGGCGAAAGATGCTTTTGAATTTCAAAATGATGCCGAGCAAAGACACCGCGCATCTCGTCAAAAGAAAAGCCATCCGTCATCGCTTCACCAAGCTGTTCCGTCATTTGCGCAAGTTGCAACACTCGCTCGGGTGTATGTGCATCCATCTTCATCTTTTCGGGATAATCGAGAATCACCGCACTCAGTGATGTCGAAAGCGCATCCATGAGCTCTATCGTATTTTCAAACGCCTGAAGCGTGAGATAATAGGTCACCCCGAGAATGGTAAACAATGTCGGGCGCGACGGATCGAAGCCCGCCTTGAGCAATTTGTCGGCCATGTTATCGCGAGAAAAATCAACGGGAACGAATGTAATATTTTTCTGAACAGTCCATCCAAGCTGAGCGATGCGCATCTTTTTATACTTCTGCGTGTCGGGATGATCGACTTCGAAAACAGATATACTGGGATCCTCATTGCGAAACAGG
This sequence comes from Pseudomonadota bacterium, assembly GCA_017555665.1. GTDB lineage: Bacteria > Myxococcota_A > Bradymonadia > UBA4248 > UBA4248 > UBA4248. The sequence goes on from JAFZFY010000143.1 coordinate 3,474, forward strand.
AATGAATCCATACCCGCACCGCAAATCACATACTGGCAGCCTGGATTTTTTTGAGTAAATTCATGAAAGATATCAAACGCGAATGCTTCGCGTGAAAGCGGAATCGGTGCAAGAAAATGTACTGTTCTGGAAACTTTATCGCGATATGGGCACTGCGTCGCGCATGATTCGCAAGCACCACACTTGCCGCTTTTAATGAGATCACGAATATTGCAATATTCATCACTTCCCATCAAATCAAACGCGAGATAGTCATCAAAGATCTTATCGCGATCGTTGTTGGAATGATGCGCGCGAACAAAAGAGCAAAGCTTTGCAGTCATGCTTTCATGGTTCTCTATCATTATAGTACCTCATTTAAGCCATGCATCACTATCGAGTGACGCTTTGTGGAGCCCAAGGAATGAAAATACATCTCTATCTCAACGCATCCTTTTTGGGATTATGCGTTGAGATGATAAACAGATGGTATGCAGATGAATACAGTTCCGCTTAAAGACTGTATGCGCACAGGGAAAGTCTAGCGACAACAGCGACAGCCGCACGCACAAACTGGTGCGCAAAAGCCTGTTGCCTTCCTCCTCATGTAACGCATCTGTGAATTCATACCCTACCTCTTTAGCATGACCAGAACAGCCAAACATCGTCCTCAAATTGCCAGTGTAAATACCTAGCATTTAAGTCGGTATTTGAAATACACTTTGAATACTGGGATGTCAAATTTTTTTTGCAATCCCCAGCACATTGCACGAGACGCCAACGCAAGCTTGGAATAAAGGGCATCTGGATAAATTATACTTGCGATTAAGCACCACAAAGCAACAAAGGCGCACCACGGCGCGGCGTATCGCAACGCGATAGCCGCGCCAGCGAGCCGTATGCGGCCGTTAGGCGCATAGGCGAGCGAAAGCAGAGCGAATCGGCGACAATGCCGCTTCGTTACGCGGCGCAACACGTCAAATGCGCTACACGCCATTACCATCCATAACAGGCGAATACACATAAGCGCATTTTGAAAAATAGAGCAAATCATGACACACATCGGCAGCATGTTCCCATTGAATATAGACAAGCAAAACGCGTTTAAATGTGCCTGATATGGCCCAGGGTGACAAAGCCCAACCGATGACTTCGAGAAAGGCAAAACGCGCATGTCTAACAAATTCAAGGGAATTCTGATCTTATTCGTCACATACGCGATCGCGATCGCATGCGGTGTACTATCATTCGGATACTTCAAGGACTTAATTCCGATCTATGACGCGCTATTCGCCGCAAATGCGATCGCTACCATTGTCACGTGGCTATCGGGGGTGATCTTCAAGAGCGCATCGATATATGATCCCTACTGGTCTGTACAGACGCCCGTGATCATGCTCGGTCTGATGCTCATGACGAGCACTTTTTCTCCGGGAATTTTGCTGTTCTTTGCATTCTTAATGTTCTGGGCCGTGCGACTCACTGGAAACTTCATCGCCGGCTTTCACGACATTTCTTATGTCGACTGGCGTTATAAACTCCTCAAAGAGCGATCGGGACGACTTTTTCAGCTCGTCAACCTGCTTGGAATCTGCATGTTCCCAACTACAGTCGTCTATATCGCATCGCTGCCCGCAATCGCGTATGTCCTTGACGGGCGCGACTTTGAACTCGTGAACCTCATCGGTCTTGCAATCATGTTGTCGGGCACACTGCTCGAACTCGCCGCAGACATACAAATGAAGCGATTTATCAAGACGCGCAAGGACAGAAGCGAAATCATTCGCACAGGGATATGGAAATATTCGCGTCATCCGAATTATCTTGGCGAGATCTTGTTTTGGTATGGCCTTGCTCTAGTCTATATTTTGCCGGATGTGAGCCGCTTGCCGTATATTGCCGGTGCAGTCATCAATCACATGATGTTTTTATTCATCTCGGTCCCCATGGCTGAGGGCAACATGAAGAAGTATAAGGCGAATTTTGAGCAATACAAACGGGAAGTGCGCATGTTTCTGCCGATTAAGAGAACAAAGCTATCGAATCGATAGACTTCGCTGCGTTACACAGCCCCAAGGCAGAACGATTTCGGATGACACCATCGATCTAAACAGGAAAAGAAAATATGGAATTTAACACATACGGAAAACAGGATAATCCCAAACTTCTGCTCATCCCCGGGCTTGGCGTATCCCACGAGATATTCTTACCGCTCGTATCGCTTCTGCAGGATCGCTTTTATATCATTTCTGCTGGTGTGGATGGCTTTTTAGTTGAAAAAGACTCACAATTTACATCTGTCGATGATCAGGCTGCGCAGGCAATTCAGTATATCAAAGAGAAGCTTGACGGCCATCTCGATGCTGCATACGGCCTTTCGCTTGGCGGCAAGATCCTTTCAAGGATGTTGGAGCGCAATGAGATTACAATCGACCATGCCGTACTGGATGCCGCCCCGCTGCTGCCGCTGCCCAAATGGAGCGTCAATCCGCTGCGATATTACCAGTGCCTCAATGTGTGGACTTGTGTCCATTGGGAAAAGTTCTGGCGATTTGTCTTTCGGTCACATTATTTCGGCGTGCTTCTGGACGAAATTAACAAAGTGAATTCACCAAGTCTGAGCAGATCCGTGCTCGAAGGCTATAAGTCTGTATATACGAACAAGCTAGAATCCATCCACGGTGCGGATATTCATTTCTGGTATGGTACGTTAGAAGCATTTGTCGCCAAACCGCAGGTCGAACATCTGCTTAAACTCTGTCCAGATGCAAAGGTCACTGTGTTCCCCAAATTAAATCACGGACAACTCCTCGTAGATCAACCTGAAGAAGTCGCGCGAAGAATTTGCGAAATGACTGGCATCAGTAAAGAGTGAGTTTTGTAGACATAGAAAGCAAGGCTAGCCCTTTATAACATTACCACATCCATAACATTCGCAGGATAAATCATGATCGAAGATATATCACAAATGAGACCATTTATGATTAAAGTCGCTGTTAAAAAGCCGCTGACCGTCGTAAGACTCTGGATACCGGGAGGCTATAACAAAGTTGTCTATGAAGCTGCCGTCGATGACTCGGATTATATGGAATACGAGGGGCATTTTGAATATTGCTTTGAAGAAATTGGAACGCATATCATACGATTTAGGGGCGATATTCCAGGCCTACAGATGAGAGATAAGAAGATTCATGAAGATAATGTAATGCGCTGTACAGCCGGACTTCCGAGAGAATTACCCAAAAGAGAAAAGCCCAAGAAATATGAACGCGGCGCTTATCTCTATGAATATATTTTTGTCAATGTCGTGCAGTGGGGAGATATACGATGGAAGACGATGAAAAACATGTTTACCAGATGCAGATATCTCACAATCAGGGCGACCGATGCGCCAGATCTATCTGACGTAACGAGCATGGCTGAGATGTTTAGCAAAGCCACATCGTTCAATGCGCCCATCGGGCATTGGGATGTGTCGCATGTCTGCGATATGAGTGGTCTATTTAATGAAGCCATACAGTTCAATCAATCTATCGAAAACTGGAATACGCAAAATGTCAAAAATATGAATGACATGTTTTGTGGTGCACAAGCGTTTAATCAGCCCTTAAACCGCTGGAATACCGGGAGCGTCCCAAATATGAGAGGTATGTTTCTGGACGCCAAATCCTTCAATCAGCCAATAGGGGATTGGGATACACACAGTGTAGAAGACATGTCACTGATGTTTGCAGGCGCAGAAAAGTTCGATCAGCCAATAGGGGATTGGGATACGGGAAATGTCCAAAACATGAGACATATGTTTGATGAAGCCAAAGCATTTAATCAGCCCATTGGAAACTGGGATACACATCAAGTCAATGATATGAGTTATATGTTCAGCTTTGCAAAGTCATTTAATCAGCCCATTGGAAACTGGGATA
>JAFZFY010000144.1 GCA_017555665.1 Pseudomonadota bacterium
ACGCAAACCCCCGATGATCCAGCGTGCCAGCAGCCAATCGACTGCAAGAAAACGCCCGATGATCCGGCGTGCCAGCAGCCGCTCGACTGCAACAAAACGCCCGATGATCCGGCGTGCCAGACAGGCAATACACGCATCCGATTCATGGCAGCCAACGCGACATCCGGCTCCAATCAGGACTACAACGACGGCAAAGGCATCCGCATGTTCCAAGCGATGCAGCCAGATATCGTCATGATTCAGGAATTCAATTACAAAGACGACACGGATGCCGACTTCCGTCACATGATCGACACGGCATTTGGCACAGAATTCGAGTATTATCGTGGCACAGGGTCGATCCCAAACGGTATTATTTCGAGATATCCGATCCTATCCTCGGGCGCGTGGAAATCGAACAAGCAATCGAACCGCAACTGGGACTGGGCAATCATCGATATCCCTGGCCCGAAAGACCTCATCGCGGTCAGCGTCCATCTCGGCACGAGCACATACGGCAGCGAGCTTTCCCCGCTTCACGAGAAGATCCAGGCACTGTCAGGCAACGGGTCGTATTACGTCGTGCTGGGCGGCGACTTCAATGCCAAGAATCGCGGCGGCGTGCGCTCGACCCTGGGGAGCAAAAACGCCATATTCACGGTCGGCAAAGACGGCAGCGAGATCTGCGATGCCGGCGAATTCCCCGTCGACCAGGATGGCAACTCGTGTACGAGTGCAGAGCGAGATGATCCTTACGACTGGCTGCTCTTTGACAAGACACTCGATACCTACGAAGTGCCGGTTAAAATCGGTTCGCACAGCTATCCGAATGGCCATGTGCTTGACTCTCGCGTCTATGACGAGCTTGGCGAAATCAAGGACATCGCTCCCGTAAAAGCGACCGATTCGTGGAAATGCCAGTCGGAACCGATGTGCACGCAATGCAAAGGCAGCGACTGCAATAATTTCCAGCACATGCCAGTCATCCGCGACATTTTGCTACCGTAACCAGATTTCGCACCCCCACGCCCAATGATAATCCAACGATGCTTACGGAGATGTTTCATGCGCAGATATGCTCTTTTGGTTGTCCTTGTCAGTGCCATTCTTGGCGGCTGTGAAGAGCCTGGCGAGGATTCCTCGCTTTCGCCGTCCCCCACGGGGCTGAACCTTATCACGCCGTCATCGAACATCACGTCAGAATCAGGAACGAGCTACGAGTTTGGCCTTTCTCTGTTTTCGGCACCGAGTGCAGAGGTCACGATCACGGTGACGAGTTCAGATCCGAGTGAAGGCGCGCCCGAACAAACGATATACACCTTTAACGCGCAGAATTATGCGACTCCGCAGACCGTGCGCATCGCAAGCCAAGATGACGACATCGCGGACGGCAACATCCCCTATGTGATCTATATCACGGTCACGAGTGCAGACCCCGTTTACAATCTGGGCAACGTTTCCAGCATCACGCTTATCAACATAGACGATGACGGCATCACGCCTCCCGACCCCGGTCCAGAACCGGATCCCGGTCCAGAACCAGAGCCGACACCAGATCCAGAGCCGACACCAGATCCAGAGCCTGCGCACGGCACCAAGATACGCCTCATGACAGCCAACGTATCCTCAGGCGCGAAGGAAAGCTACGACACGACAGCCAGCCAGAACATCCTCAAGGCGACGAAGGCAGATATCCTGATGATCCAGGAGTTTAAGGTCTTTAAAGGTACCTTTCGCAATTTTGTCGACACCGTATATGGCTCGGAATACGAATATTTTAGGGGCACGGTAACCCCCGCCTTCAACGGCACAGACACCGATACAGGTGCCAAGCCGAACGGCATCATCTCGCGCTATAAGATCATTGAATCAGGCGAATGGCAGCCGCAATATCAGAAAACGCAGAGCGGCCAACCCTATTATGTGGATGCCTACGCGGATCGCCAATGGACCTGGGCGGTCATCGATATCCCCGGAGAGCGAGATCTGCTCGCGGTGAGCGTTCACCTGCATACAGACAAACATGCTACAGAGTATAATCCGCTGATGGCGCAGATTGCAGCCAAGCAGAAAGAAGGCAATTACTATGTGGTCATCGGCGGTGATTTTAACACGAAAGAAGGCTCAGACGGTCGCGAGACCGTCGTGGAAAGCCAATCGATCAATGATATTTTTTATGTCAAATCTGGTGAATGGCCTAAAGACCAGAAGGGCAACTACAACACGAATGCCAAGCGCGGCTCCCCACTCGACTGGGTTTTGCTGAGCAAAGACCTTCAACAGTTCGAGATTCCAGTGGAAATCGGCGCCCATACGGGCACAGATGCTTATCCTCACGGGCATGTATTCGATACGCGCGTCTATGCCGAAACTTATATGGGCAGCCAAAGCGAGCTGGTCTATATCCCGCCTTGCGAAGCCAAAGATTCCAGTTACACGAACATGCAACACATGCCGGTGATCCGTGATATCTTCATTCCCTTCAAATGACAGCATTTGCGCATCTGTCTTTCAAGGACACACGACACAAGAATGTGAACGCGTCGCTCATCAAATGAATCGTTCACAAATCATGAAGGTCAGGAATAATTTTAAATCGTATTTTCGGCACAAAAATTTAATACTATACTTTATCACGTCAAATGATTGACGCGCGCATCAGAAAAGCTCTCGAAACCACAAAATGCAGTACTCGGATGAGATATCCGCTCGCCGCATAAGATCCGCAGGAGGACATCACATGAAAATGACCCAGTTACTGAAGACCCTCATGGCAGGTATTGTGTTTTTCTTTTCCTGGGCGAGTTTCTGTTATGGCGAGAATCTGACGATATCGATTCTTGATGTCGGTCAAGCAGATTCGATATTGATTCAGCATTCCGGCAAGATCGTGCTGATAGATGCCGGAGAACAGAAAGACCAGGCGACAGAAATCCTAAAGAAGAAAGGGATCGATCATTTTGATCTGGTTGTGGCGACGCATCCCCATGCCGATCATATCGGCGGTATGCAAAGCGTGTTAGAGAACTTCAAGATCAAAGTATTCATGGACAATGGCTTCCCGCACACGACCAAGATGTATAACGATCTGATGACCGTTGCGGAGCAAAAAGTGGCAGCAGGGATGCGCTATATGTCAGGCCGTCAGGGACAGCGTCTGAATTTTGGTCCAGATGCCCATTTTGAAGTGCTTTGGCCAAACGATGAGGGCTTAAAAGACACGCGATCCGACATCAACGCGAATTCGGTCGTTATGAAGCTGATCCATGAGAACAATTGTTTTTTGTTGATGGGCGATGCCGAAGCCGAAACAGAGCGCGCCATACTGCCGTTTGTGGACAAATGCCAGGTTCTGAAGGTCTCGCATCACGGCACGCCTCACAGCTCGATTCCCGAACTCTTGGACAAAGGCCAGTTTGAACATGCATTAATCAGCTGCGGTCTTGCGAACAAACACGGCCATCCGGGCCAATCGACGCTTGATGCGTTCAACGCACGCAATATCAAGTATTACCGCACCGACTGGCAAGGCGAGATCACGGTTGTATCAGATGGCAACCACATCACGGTGACGACCGAAAAAGAAGTCAACAAAGAAGAGCTTCCGTGCATCAACGTCAACTATGCGTCGGAAGCAGATTTCGGCGTGCTGAAAGGGGTGGGTGGCAAGACGACAGAAGCGATCATGCAGGCACGCGCGGCTCATCCGGGTCCGTTCACATCCGTCGATGAGTTTTTGAAGGCACTCCCCGAAAAGCCGGCCCACCGTCTTGAAAAGCTGAAAGATTATCTGAGTGTGAACTGCCCGAATGACGGCTATGGCACGCTGGGCGTGAGTTCCCCAGCGCCCACACGCGTTGCGCCAGCCGCGCCAGCCGCGCCCGTAGCGCCAGCGGCAGTCCCAGCCGCCCCCGTGATGGCAGCACCAGCCGCGCCCGCAGCAAACGGTCTCGTCAACATCAATACGGCAGATGTCAATGCTATTGCAGCCATGCCCGGGATGGGAATGGGGAAGGCTCAGAAAGCCATCGACGACCGTAATGCAAACGGTCCATTCAAAAGCTGTCAAGATCTACAACGCGTCAATGGCATCGGTAAAAAGACCGTTGACAAACTTCTCTCAGTCTGCACCGTCGCAGAATAATCCATAACGGAGGCTAATATGATGAAAACCATTCAATTCTCAACCAACCGACATTTTCTGTCGATGATCTTGCTCGCGATTTTCATCACACTGTCATGTGGATTCAGTGCGACAGCGAAACCGGTCAAAGACAAACGCGTCACCGCAGCCGCCGCAGCCTATGAAAATGGCGAATTTGAAAAAGCTCTCCAGCTTTTCAAAGAAGCATACGCAGACGATCCCCAGTCTTCTTATCTGTACAATATCGGCCGTGTTTATGAGAGCAACGCCGACTATCCGAATGCAGTAGAATACTATAAAAAGTTTATCCAAACGCCGGGTTCGGATGAAGAGGCGCGCGGTGATGCAGCTGAGCGCATCAAAAATATCAACGAGATCATGTCATTGACGGGTTCGTCATCCAAATCATCCAAGGGCTCATCGCTGCCGGCAGGCGCGTGTGTCGATATCAACAACGGATCAGCCAAAGATCTGACCGCGTTGAACGGCATTGGCGAGAAGAAGGCCCAAGATATCATCGCCGGCCGTCCGTATCGCTCGATTGATGAATTGACCAAAGTCAAAGGCATCGGTCCCGGGACCGTGAACAAACTTCGTGATCAGGTCTGCCCACTGGGCGGTACATCGGCCCCTGTTGCAGCCCCATCCCCGGCACCAGCCGCGATGCCGGCCCCGCCTAAAGCCGTCGCAGCAGCCCCTGCCGCGCCGGCGGGTTGCATCGATATCAACAACGCCTCTCAAAAAGACCTGACCAAGCTCGCAGGTGTCGGCGATAAAAAGGCACAGGACATCATCGCAGGTCGTCCCTATCACTCGGTCGACGATTTGACCAAAGTCAAGGGCATCGGCCCCGCCGCCGTGAACAAGATACGCGATCAGGTGTGCCCGTTGGGCAATGCTGCTACGCCTGCACAGGTAAAACCCGTTGCAGAGCCTAAAAAACCGGCACAAGCCGCGCCGAAAGCGCCTCAGCCCCCCAGCAAATCTAACACCATCATCGAAATCTAATCATTCAGCTCCCCCCAAAAGCACCGCAATCGCGGTGCTTTTTTTTCGGCTCTGTTCTACGAGTGTGGATATGGCGGCGGCCCCCTCCAGGGGGCGCATTTAGGTGGCAATTCCGTTACCCGAGGTTACGCGCTTCGCGCTCCCCCGAACTATACTCTGTCGCCCTTCCTGGGCGATAAATATGCAATAACCTCGTTTTTGACACATCATTACATATCCACGCTGGTAAAACAGAGCCCTTTTTTCGGCCACATCTTGAATTATTGAACGCAATTTTTTGCATCCAGAGCGAATCATAGTATCCTATAGAGGCACACACGTGCGTTGTTTCACTTTTTTTCACAGGAGCTAAGACAATGATCGTTATTGACAGCATTTCAGACAACATTGCCCGCGTAGAAATCGATGGCGTTTTCGTAGAGATTCCTCGTTCAGCCCTTCCCACAGACTGCAAAGAAGGCGACGTGATCGGCTTTGTCAAACTCGACAACTCTGAGATTCTCAAAAAAGGCGCAGACAGACTCGCCCGTATGCGCTCAATGTCCAACACAGGCGGCGATATCGACCTGTAATCACATTGTTTTTGGCTCTGTTCTACGACTGTGGATACGGGAAATTGGTTGCCCCATTCAGGATGCAGATTTTTTGGGGGCAATTCTATTACCCAGGTTACGCGCTTCGCGCACACCTAGGGCTGCACGTTATTGCCCTTTTAGGGCGATAGATATGCAATCCGTTGGGTTTTGACACACCACATTTCATATCTACGCTTGTAGAACATAGCCTTGTTTTTGCCCCGGATCTACACCAAAACCAGTCAGAAGGACTTCCCGATGAATGACATTCAGCTCACTCCCGAACAGATCTCGCGCATCGAAGCAGCGGGTCTCAGTGTCGACAAGATCAAAGTGGAGCGCATTGAGATCGAAAAGATGTACGACAGCCTGATTGGCCGTCTTTTGAGCTATCATGCCGAAGCAGATCACGCCTTAGTGCGCAAAGCCTTTGAATACGCCTACAACAGCCATCTGCTCCAGCGCCGCAAATCCGGGGAACCTTACATCATCCATCCTGTAGGTGTCGCGACACTCGTGACACAGCTCAAACTTGATGAAGCAAGTATCTGTGCAGCACTGCTCCACGATGTCGTAGAAGACACTGAAGCAACGCGGCAGGATATCGTCGATGCCTTCGGCACAGAGATTGCCGAACTCGTCGATGCTTTGACAAAACTCGACAAATATCAATTCACATCCAAAGAGGAACGTCAGGCAGCCAATTTCTGCAAGATGCTGTTCGCGATGAACAGCGACTTGCGCTGTATTCTAATCAAACTGGCAGACCGCGTGCACAATATGCGCACGCTTCAGCACATGCGGCCCGACAAACAGGCCAGCATCGCCCAAGAAACGCTCGACATCTATGTGCCAATCGCCAACCGCCTGGGCATCGAGTGGATGAAGGCCGAACTCGAGGACATCTGCCTCAAATACCTGCATCCCGAGGAATATGCTGATCTGAACGCAAAAATTAATGCCTTGATGCAGGACAAACACGATTACATCGAACGCATCAAGGGCATTCTGAATGATGCGCTTTTGGCAGAGGGTCTCACCGGCTTCAAGCTCAAAGGCCGCGTCAAACATATCTACTCGATCTATCGCAAACTCAAGCGCAGCAACGGTATATTTGAGAATCTTCACGACGTGATTGCGTTCCGTGTCATCGTCAACACGAAGGCCGAGTGTTATCATGTTCTGGGCATCGTACACGGCATGTGGACCCTCGTGGAGAACCGCTTTAAAGACTATATTTCTCGCCCCAAAGCTAACCACTATAGTTCGCTACACACATCGGTTATCGGCCCGGAACGCGAGCATTTTGAAGTCCAGATCCGCACGTATGAGATGGATCAGGTCGCGGAAGAAGGCATCGCCGCCCACTGGAAATACAAAGAAGGCAACATCACGCCGGCGCAGGATGCACGTGATTTTGCATGGCTACGTCAGCTCGTCGAGTTCCACGAGGATTCCGGCAACAGCGACTCCAATTATTTCCTGAACTCGGTCAAGGTCGATCTTTTCAATAACGATGTATTCGTGTTCACGCCGAATGGCGAGATCAAGGCCCTGCCGCAGGGCTCCTGCCCGATCGATTTTGCATACGCCGTGCACAGCGAAGTCGGTGATCACTGTTCAGGCGCACTCGTCAACGGCAACATTGTTTCGCTGAGATACGAACTGAAGACTGGTGATGTCGTTGATATCATCACGCGCACGAACCAAAAGCCCAAAAGCGACTGGCTACAGATCGTCGCAACAAACCGGGCCAAGAGCAAAATCAACAAGTTCCTGAGCCAAGAAGAGCGTAACACGCATAAGCAAATCGGCATACAGATCGCCGAAAAAACGCTCAAAAAAGTGCGCATGAACCTGAACCAGTTTGAGCGTCTGCCCGATCTCCAGAAATTATTGTCCTCACTGAAACAGCAGAACCTAGAAGCCCTCTATGTATCGCTGGGTTCAGAGAAGATATCCTCAGAGACATTTCTGGAAAAGCTCCAGCCTTACGCCAGTGTCGAAGCCGAGGAAGAGCCGGCGCCAGCCGCGCCTCAAATACCGCTGTTCCGAGAAGAACGCGCCATCGAAAAGCTCTCGAAACGCGCCCAGACAAACGTCTGTGTGGACGGCATAGACAACCTTGTGATCCACTTTGCCAAATGCTGCTCGCCCGTCCCAGGCGAGCCGATTATCGGTTTTATCACACGCGGTCGAGGTCTCGCGATTCATCACATGAACTGCCCCAGAATCCAGAATCTGGAGCCCGAACGCCATGTCGCGTGCCACTGGGATCCGCGCATGGCAGACGCCTCTGCCACGCGCTCGGTCAACATCCAGGTCGTCGCCACCGACCGCATCGGCATCCTTCAGGACGTCGTCAAGGTCATGAGCGAAATGAAGATCAACATCTCGCAGACGCACTGCCGAACACTCGCTGATTCGATGCAAAGCATCCTGACATTTGAGGTGCAAGTCGTCGATATCAAGCAGCTCAATATGCTTTTGCGCAACATCCAGCGCACGCCAGGTGTCATCACCGCCGAGCGCAGCAAGACGTAATTTTGCTTGCGTCTCATAGGCGAATTGCCTAGAATATCCGTTGAAAACGCGGGAATTCCGCGCATCCAGCCGCCGAAATGCAGACCATTTCGGCGGCTTTTACTTTGTCTGACTGCATCACAGCAGCCCTCTGCCAGGAAAAATATCATGTCTGTTGAACGTCACCCCATGACTCCATATGGTTTTCAGCAGCTCAAGGCTGAACTCAAAAAAATCCGTGAAATCGACAAGCCAGCGAACGTCAGGGCAATCGAAGAAGCACGTGCCCACGGCGATCTGAGCGAAAATGCCGAATACACTTATGCCAAAGAGCAACAAGGCTTTATTTATGGACGTGAAAAAGAAGTAGAAGCCCTGATCGCGACAGCAGATGTCATCGATCCCGCAACGCTTTCGGGCGAGCGCGTCGTGTTCGGCGCAACCGTGCAACTCCTTGATGTCGATACAGATGAGGAGATCACCTACACGATCGTCGGTGAGAACGAATCCGACAGCAACCATGGCAGAGTGTCGATTAAGAGCCCGATTGCTCGCGCATTGATTGGCAAACGCATCGGCGAGGAGGCAATCCTCAATGCCCCGAAAGGCAAACGCACCTTCGAAATCTTGGATGTCCAATTCCTGGGCATCGACACGTGGGAATTTTGATGTTTTAAAAGACGTTCTATGGAACGTCTTTGCTTTTAAGCGACGTGTCACGACACGTCGCCACATTGGGCACGTGGCTATTGGCCTTACGGCCAGTACGCCGCGAGCGACGTGTCACGACACGTCGCCACATTGGGCACGTGGCTATTGGCCTTACGGCCAGTACGCTTTTAAGCGACGTGTCACGACACGTCGCCACATTGGGCACGTGGCTATTGGCCTTACGGCCAATACGCCGCGCCGTCACGGCCTATGCGCGTTGCGCATACGGCCTCAGAGACGTTCCACGGAACGTCTTTATAGCCGCCGTTGGCGGCATTTTTTTGCCCCGTGAAAAAAATTCAAAAATATGTTTGACATAAATCGGAACTGCGCGTATAAGCCGCACTCGTTGAACGGAACTACGAAGTGGTTCCGAAGTGATCCGAGATCGTTTAATGGTAGGACGACGGGTTCTGACCCCGTTAATCTTGGTTCGAATCCAGGTCTCGGAATTCCCCCAAAGTCTCCGACGTGATTTGGGTTTCAACATTTTCCGAGATCGTTTAATGGTAGGACGACGGGTTCTGACCCCGTTAATCTTGGTTCGAATCCAGGTCTCGGAATTGTGGCGGGTTCGTCTAGTGGCCTAGGACGCTGGCCTCTCACGTCGGTAACACGGGTTCGAATCCCGTACCCGCTGCTTCAAATCGACCTTCTTCGGAAGGTCGATTTTTTTTTGCCGTATCAACACTCTGGACTCCCCACTCCCCCGCAATCGGAAGCTACAAACCGCAAAGCCTACTGGACGTTCTATAAGCATGGCGATACCACCTTTGGGAACGCCCAAATACAGGCGAACGGAGGCCCCCAACGGGAGATCAGGCCGTAAAAGCGACGTTGAAACCCCTATCCACTTTCGTAGCACAGAGCCTTAATTTTGCTCACCATACAGCCAAAGGCCGCCCCATGCTCCACTCCAATGTCGAAACTTTCCGCTGGAATACAGCCACCCAATGCCTCGAAATCCTCGATCAGCTCGCGCTGCCCGAAAATGAGCGCTACATCTCGCTCGCTTCTGTCGAAGACTATGTGCGCGCGATTACCGATATGACCGTGCGCGGCGCGCCCGCAATCGGCATCACCGCCGCTTTCGGCCTCTATCGCGCCGCAGTCGAACACTGGAACGCCGCAGACAAGCTCTCGAAAATCCAAGCAGACAGCCAAAAACTCGCGGCTACGCGCCCGACCGCTGTCAACCTGTTCTGGGCCATCGAGCGCATGATGCGCACCATAGAAGCACATATCGGCGACGAAACGCCTGCTGCAATCCTCGCTGACGCACAGGCAATATGGCGCGAAGATATCGCAATGAATGAAGCCATGGCCGAACACGGCGCAAAAGCCATCGGAAATATCCAAAATATCCTCACGCATTGCAACACCGGCGGCCTCGCGACCGGCGGCCTCGGAACCGCACTTGGCGTCATCCGCGCCATCGATATGCACCTCAAAAATGCCGGAAATGCGCTCCACGTCTGGGTAGACGAAACACGCCCATACCTTCAGGGCGCGCGTCTCACCGCATGGGAACTCATGAAAGACCATATCGACTGCACGCTCATCACAGACAATATGGCCGCGCATTTCATGAAACAGGGGCTTGTGGATGCCGTCATCGTCGGCGCAGACAGAATCACCCGAAACTATGATTTCGCCAACAAAATCGGCACCTACGGCCTCGCGGTGCTCGCAAAATTCCACCACATCCCGTTCTATGTCGCCGCCCCGGATTCCACCTTCGACACCAAGCTCGCATCAGGCGCAGACATCGTCATCGAGGAACGCTCGGCCAACGAAGTCGTCATGATTAAGGGCCAGAGAATCGCTCCCGAAGGCGTTAAAACAAGACATCCGGCATTCGATGTGACCCCGCACGAACTCGTCACCGGCATCATCACCCCGAGCGGCATCATCGACCCGAATCAATAAGCAATGCCCTCTGGCACGCCGAGGGGGTAGCGGCGTATGCGCACAGACCGGTAGAGACGCGCGGTCCGCACGTCTCTACCAGTCGAGCACATAGCCGCGCAG
>JAFZFY010000145.1 GCA_017555665.1 Pseudomonadota bacterium
GCTCAACTGCATCAGCCGCCCGCGGCGATTTGGCAAATCTTATGCCGCACAAATGCTCTGTGCCTATTATTGTATAGGATGCGATTCTGCGCCATTGTTCGATGATCTGGAAATCGCAAAGGATGAAACCTATCGAGCGCATCTGAACCAGTATAACGTTCTTTATCTCGACATTTCTGGTATCATTGGCAAATCCAGTTTAAATGATATGATTCAGTTCATTACGGATGTAACTGCTGAAGATATGCACGAATTATATCCGAATGTAAAAGTGGCAAAATCTTTAGCTGATTTGCTCTACAATGCGGTCGAGGCCACCGGTCGCCAGTTCATCGCTATTATTGACGAATGGGATGCGCCGATTCGTGATAATGACAGCACAGCAGAAATCCGTAAAACTTATCTTCAATTTCTTCGCAGCCTTTTTAAAGACAGTTCTGTCACCAATAAAGTTTTCGCTGCGGCCTATATGACCGGCATCCTTCCCATCAAAAAAGACGGAAGCCAGTCGGCTATCTCGGAATTTCGCGAATATACAATTTTGGAACCCGACAATTATGCGCCCTACGTCGGATTTACAGAAAATGACGTACAATCAATTTGCAAAGAAAATCAAATCGATCTTGAACAAATGAAATTCTGGTATGACGGCTACAAGATCAAGGGCGTCGGATCTGTTTACAATCCCAATTCCGTAATGGAAGCCGTGCGCACCAGAAAATTCCGCTCTTACTGGTCAGCGACATCCGATCCCACGAATCTATTGGAATATTTAAATCTCGACAGGGATGGCCTCGGAAAAGCCGTCGTGGATCTGCTCGCTGGCAAGGAAGTACGCATAGATCCGGGAATGTTTCGCAATGATCCGTCGTCATTGAAAACCGAAGACGATGTGCTCACACTGCTCACGCACTATGGCTATTTATCGTATGACGAAGATCGCGAAACCGTGCGCATCCCCAACGAGGAAATACGCATCGAATACGCGCGTTCCGTGCACAGAGTGACCCACGCAGAAACCATACAACGCGTCAAACGAAGCGTCCAGCTCATGAAAGACACGGCAGATATGAATGCCAATGCTGTCGCGACGGAACTACAAAAAGTACATACTGAAGAATACGGACCGCGCCATTATAATAATGAACAATCTTTGCGCGGCACCATCAAGCTCGCTTATTTTGCATATAAAGATGAATATCTTCAATTAGAAGAGCTTGCAAGCGGCACTGGCTATGCCGATATTGTATATCTGCCCAAACGAAATTCCGACTATCCCGCGCTTGTCATTGAATTAAAAGCCCTCGATAAATCACATCCACAAAATGATGCAGAAGGCGCGATTGCACAAATCAAGAATCGTCACTATCCGGATATTCTTCAAAATTATACAGATGAGATATTATTGGTCGGCATCAGTTATGACAAGGATGACCCCGATAAAAACCACACCTGTATCATTGAGAGCTTGCAGGGATAGCAGCGCCGTGTCGTAACACGGCGCTTGCGCGTGCCGTATGCCGTCAGGCATAGGCCGCGCCAACGCCCGGCGTATCGCGCAAGCGATAGCCGGGCAACATGTAAAGCCGTATCGTGGCACGGCTTTTACGCGGATGTTTTTAGGGAACCGAACAGACGAAGGGCGGCTTCGTGCCTGCGAAACGTCAAAACCTGACCATAGGTAACGCGGCGGACAAAGATACCGCCATCCCCGAAGAGGCACATATCATCGCCAAGCGTCGTCAAGGTCAGCGCGTCTGAACTTGAGGAGAAAACGGCTGTTCGCAACGGCGCGTCGCAGCCGGATGCACGCGCGCACTCGCGCACACAAAAGGCGAATGAATCGGGATCGTCGGGCATGGCACCGCCTGCGGAATGGAGACCGCCATGCGACCCAAGCGGCGTCGCGACCCACACGCCGGATGAACACTGGCGCTGAGATACGCCGCAAAACGCGATCTCGTAACGGCTTGCACGCGCCGGACATTGATGCGCGAGCAGCACGTCATTGAGAAAAGGCACACCGAGAGAAACGCCATCGACAAGGCAGTCTAGGCGCACATGCGCACGCGGCTGGATGCGGCCTTCGAAAAAGGCTTCGATGAAAGCGAGGATGTCTGAATAATCGCATGCGCAGAGGAAACCGACGCTTCGCTCGGGGAAGAGCCGGATGCCACAAAGCGGCGTGTCGCGCAGGAAATGCGCGGTCCCCAGCAGCGTGCCATCGCCGCCGGCACAAAAGACGATATCAAAGCCGTCCAGACTGTCTGAAAGCGCACTGCGCGCAATCGTCTCGACCAGGAAATGCGACGCAATCTGACTGCGGATCTCACGAAAGCGAGGCTCAAAACACCGGTCGCATTCCGGGGATTCGTGCGCATCCGCATAGACAAGGGCGGCTTTCATTGCCCCACCTCCTTGAGCGCCAGATGCTTCTGCTGGCGGATATGGCCGGAATCGCCGCCACGCTTGAAGCTCGATATCTTGAAGTCTGCCGGCAGATAGGGGCGCAACACGGGCGGGATATCCTCTTTGCGGCTTCGCAGGTAATCGGCGATGATGAACTTTGCCGCATCCTCGGGCGCAAAGCCGGCGACTTCGGTCATATATTTGAACAAAATGCCGACCCAGCGCGTCTGCGAAATGCCCTGTGTCGCCGTGGTCTGCGTGTAAATCCATTGCGTGAGCGCGTGAAATTTTTGGAAAAAAGCATCGCCGCAAATCGCATCGACCGTGCCCGGGAAGTTCGCGTTGTTCACGAGCGTGTCATAAAAATGCGCGAAACGCTTGAACTCCGTAAGGTCTTTGAAAGACATGTCTGGCGTCTGAAGGATTTCGTAGGGCGGCAATTCCGAAAAGATAAGCCCCCATTCTTCGGCCTTGAGGTCGAGCGGCGAAGACTTGAGGCGCTTGAGGATGCCGAGCTGTATTTCCTGCACGCCGCTTTTGTGGAGACGCTCGAAGCCAGCCGCAAATGCCTCAAAAGACTCGCCGGGAAGCCCAGCGATGAGATCGGCATGGATGTGCACGCCCGTGCGCGTGCGAAGCTTCGCGAGGTTCTGGAGCAAGCGCTCAGCATCGAGCTGGCGATGGATCGTTTCGGCGACGTGCGGCGTGAGCGTCTGCACGCCAAACTCAATCTGGATCGCGCCCGCCGGATATTTCGCCATCGCCTCGATGAGCGCGTCGGGAATCTCGTGCGGCACCATCTCGAAGTGCAGCGAAACGGTATCTTTGTAAGGCATGAAAAATTCGAGCATCGCGAGCGCGCGAGAAAGCGAGGCATTGAGCGTGCGATCGAGGAACTTGAACGACCGCGCACCGCGCGCGATGAGCTTTTTAAAGGCCGCAAAGAGCGCGTCGAGCGGGAAATAGCGCAGCGGCTTGTCCTGAGAACTCAAGCAAAACGCACAGCGATAAGGACACCCACGGCTCGTCTCGACATAAAGGATGCGATGCGCCAAATCGTCGTCCGTGTATTCGTCATAAGGCAGCACGAGCTTCGTGACATCCGCGCGCGGCGCAAAGATGACCTTTTCGCCGATGAGCGATGCGCACTCGGGATAAAGCGCCGTGACATCGGCATCGGGAAGCAGATATTTCGCGCAAAGCGCAGACATCACGGCTTCGCCTTCGCCCACAATGACGTGATCCGCAAGCGCAAAGAGGGAATCGTGCATTCGTGAAAGCGGGCTGGCGACCTCGGGGCCGCCGATGATCAGCTTTATCTGAGGCGCGGTGCGCTTGAGGATCTCAGCAAGCTGGCGCATAAAACCGATATTCCACAGATAGACGCTGAGACCGACGACCTTGGGCGCATGCGAAAATATCTCGTATGCCGCTTCCGTCACATCGTTCTGGATCGTGAACTCCACGCACCCGGAACGGTCATGAAGTTCGGGGTGCAAATTGGCGCGAAGCGTCTTGAGCGCGAAAGCGACATGCGAAAAACGCGCATTACAGGCCACGAATAAGATATCTGTCATTCAATTTCCTAAGGTCGAGTGTGCAGGAGACAATGCGCCGGCCGACATTCAAAGCGAGCCGGAAATACAAGCAGAACGCATTTTAAGCGGATTCTTGACGTGTCGCAAGATGCGCGATGATTGTTCGGCAACCATCTCGCGCTGGAGCGCATCCTGGCGCACCGCGCCTATTTTCCATGCGCGTGCTGAACAGGTACGATTCCAAGCGCATCCTGGCGCACCGCGCCTATTGATTCCCCTTGGATGCCCCCAGGCGCAGCAGCCTACGGCCTGCGCAGAATCCCCAAAACATCAGAGCCCCTAAGGGGTGAACGGTAACGATGCTCGACGGGGCTTCATGCAGAGGTGTGGAAAAGCCGTACAAAATGTGGTAATATAAATAGCCCCTGAGTATCGCATTCGGGCTCAGATCGATATTTCCGCACCAGAATTGGGGAGTTTTCCTGACAATGATAAAGCCTCGTATTTCTATTAGTTTGATATGCCTTTGCGCGCTGCCGCTCATGCTATGTGCGTGCAGCAGCTCCCAGAAACCCACGGAAACGGCAGCAGACGGTCATGTTGTCTATACAGATGTCGAGTCGTGTACCAGGTTTGACAATACAGAGATGCGTGTCCAGGTCTTTGACATGGATCGCGACGGACATATCGACCTCTGGAAATTCTACTCGAACAAGCAGGCTTCCGATGAGGAAAAGGGCGAATACGTGATCGCCAGAAAAGAGCTCGACCTGAATTCCGACAAAAAGGTCGATCGGATCATGTTTTACAACCAGAAAGAAAACCTGATCCGCGAAGAGGTGGATTCAAACTTCGATGGAGATATCGACTGGTCGCACATCTATGACAACGGCATTTTAATTCGTACCGAGTTTTATTCTGCCGCATGCAACCGCAAAGCCCTGGACAGCGACACCCAATCCCTGAAGCCCAACATGATCCGCGTGTACCGCAAAGGCGTTCTGACGCGCGAAGATATCGATGCGCGCTGTGACGGCGTGATCGACCGGGTGACGATATTCAATCCCGACGGCGAGATCGCCCAGATCGGATTGGATTCTGACAATAGCGGCGTCATCAACGAGTGGATTCGCTACTGATATCAGGCACTTGGAGCGGCATAAATATCCGGCACACGGTTCGAAAGAAACAACACAGTTCGGCATAAATATCCGGCACACGGTTCGAAAGAAACAACACAGTTCGGCATAAATGGATGCAGAGCATCGTATTTGATGGGGTATGATATGAAATTCAGATCAATCTTAGCCATATTAGCTTGCCTGACCATTTTCGGCTGCACCGAAGAGCAGCCCATCATCAGCCAGAACGGAAACACGGCAGCGACTTGCGGCAACGGCAAGAAAAACGCAGGCGAAGAATGTGACGATAATAACAAGAAATCAGGAGACGGA
>JAFZFY010000146.1 GCA_017555665.1 Pseudomonadota bacterium
AAGGCAACGATCGAGGATGTGCCTGAAATGCCCAAAAAAGAGGGGCTTCAGATGATCACGCCCTGGCGCGAAGGGGTCGATAAGAAACACGATAGTGGCATGGATCAGAATTCGCTTTATGATGCGCTCAAGCGCAGGGCAAAAGATGTCTCTGAAATCGAGGCAACTTCTGCAGACGGCTCGCTTGAATATAACCGAGGACTCTCAAGATCTGGCGTGTTCTCGGTCACCGGAAGCAGGGTCGATATCGATCCGCTCTCCGATTCCGAATATTTCAAAGCGCTGCATGCCGAATATGTGGAAACGCAGAAAAAATGCGGCGACACCTCTGAACAGATGACGCTGGAGCAGTTCGTGAGCAAACTCGCACGCGAGAAGGAACGCATCATGAAGACTTATAAATGCCAGAATGTGCGCTTCCAGGTCTATGTGAAGAACGGCAAGGCCAGCGTCATGGCAAAGCCGCAAAAATAAGGCATCTGCCGGTTGGATGCAGCCCGCGAGCAAATAGGGTTTGATGACATGCCCGGAATTGGATATGAAAGCCGTTCCGGGTTTTGTCATTTTGAGGGAACCGCAGGAGTCTTCTGGCTTCGGGACTGGGCTTGATCGCCGTCCTGATGGGTTGGATGGGGCGCGATGCCGCGCATGATGGCGTGCACCGTGGGGATGACGATGATCTGGCGTGCCGTGTTGAGCAAACAGGACGCGCATTTGAGCCTCTATGGATGCAGGGGTAACGAGTGATCGATCAGCCGTGTGCTGACAGGGTTCTGGAATGATTGAAAAGATGAGGTTGGATGACTGGCTGGTTGAAAATGGCTATCTGCCGAACAAAAGCCAGGCGAAATCGATGATCATGGCGGGCAAGGTATTTGTGAACGGCAAATGCGTTGACAAGGCTGGCACGCCGACAAAGCCGGATGCCGAGGTCGAGATACACGGCATGCCGATGCAATACGTCTCGCGCGGCGGTTATAAGCTCGCCGGGGCTTTGGATACGTTCTCTGCCCTGAAAGTCGAGGGTGTCGTGGCGCTGGATATCGGGGCTTCGACGGGCGGGTTTACGGACTGCCTCCTTCAGCGCGGCGCATCAAAGGTCTATGCCCTGGATGTCGGTTACGGGCAGCTGGCATGGAAACTCCGGACGGATCCGAGGGTTGTCAATATCGAGCGCACCAATTTCCGATATTGCGAGCCCGGCTTTTTTGACGATCCGATACAGATTGCGGTTGCGGATGTCTCGTTTATCTCGCTGGACAAGATCCTGGAGCCGCTCAAGCCGCATCTGGATGCCGAAGCAGACTGCGTGTTTTTGATCAAGCCTCAGTTTGAGGTGGGCAGGGATCAGATCGGATCCGGCGGTGTCGTGCGCGATGCCAAAGTGCGTGAAGAGGCGATTTCACGCGTCATCTCGATCGCAGAAAATCTTGGATATCGCCTCGTTGCCGGCGCGGATAGCACGCTTCCCGGCGCAAAGAAAGGGAATGTCGAGTATCTCGCCTGGTTTCACTGGAGCCGGACGACGGCCTGACTGGGGCGCTTGTCGCACGGTTACGGCAGAGGGGGTGCCATCACGGCGGCCTGACGTAACCTCTGATGCGCTAAAATACAGGCTTTGCGAGCGATAGGCTGTCTGTCACAGGGCGGGGGGCTGCCTGAATGTCCCGATGCGTGCGATCCGCGCCTCGTAAGCTCTGAGCATTTCCGGGTCATCCAAAAGGCGGTCCTGAATCTCAAGATCGAGATTGACGAGATGGATCATGACCTGCCTGAGCTTGTCTGCGCGGATATCGTATTCCTGGGTAAGCCGTTCCCGGTCGGCGGTCTGTTCCTGGACTTTGCTGTTTGCCCAGACATCCTGGTATTGATCGATGCAGTCATCCAAAGCCGTGAGTAGCTTTTCTGGCTCGTTGATATGGGTGCGCATCGCATTTTCGATGGCTGTCAGCGATTCATAGATCTGGTCTGCCTGTGGCTTTTCACAGGCAGACACGAGGAGTGTGCATGCAATGAGTAGATGCGGCAGTATTTTCATTAGATACCCAGAAGCTTGGCTTTGCTGCCCGATTTATTTTCTTTGTTTGTCTTGAGGCCGCTGTCGCTGGTTTGGGGTTTGGGCTTTTGCGTGGGCTTGGGGGATGCGGCTTTGGCTGGTGCCGGTTTTGCCGGCGCTTCCTGAAGCGCTGGCGCGTCAAAGTCGACATTGAGCGTCGTTTTGGAATTCGCTTCAAAAAACTGCGTTTTTTCCCATTGACGGTCTTTATAGGTGATGGTCAGCTCATGCGTGCCTGGCGTGAGCTTGTAGGGCGCTTCGGGGACGGGGCCAAGGAATTCATCATCAATGATCAGCTCGGTCTCGCTTCTGTCGACGCTGATCGTAAATATGACTTCTGGAAGGCTAGCCTGCTTGTTTAGAATATCAGACTTGCCCTGGATGGCTTCTTCGTTGGAGGGATCGATATCGAGAACTTTGTTGAACAGAGCCAGAGCGGTGTCGTAATCTTCGCGTTGTGCCGCATCTTTTGCCTGATACAGCGACTTTTCGCGGATCAGCTTCGCTCGAAGGTCGCCGATCGTTTTAGAAAATTCTTCGCTCTGAGCATCGGGATAAGCGGCGAGCGTATCCATGAGTTTATCCGCATTATCCCAGTTGCGGTTGATGATCTCGTCCTGGATATTATTTACAAGCGCGGACACATCGCTTTGCGTCGTTTGCACGACAGGCATCGGTTTGGTCTGCGGCTCGGTCGTCTTGTTGAGGATCACGACCAGAATGATCGCGATAATCGCCGCGACACACGAGAGCGTGAGAATCAGGATCTTTCTGTCCTTGGTCTCTGTGGAGAGCTCATAAGACTGCGTGGGGTCGTGCAGAGGCGTTCTGATGCCGTCTTCCTCCGGGATTTGTTCCTCCTGGGGGATGGCTGCATCTTTCGATGATTTCTGTTCCGGGACTGCCGTGGGCGGCAGGAGCGGCTCGGATTTCTGCAGTTCGACGCTTGCGAGGCTCATGGAGCTGAAGCCTGCCCTGAGCTGCGGCGCATCCAGGGCATAAGAAATCGCGTTGAGCAGGTCGTTGGCGGTCTGGGGCCGCTTTTCGGGGGATTTGCTCAGGCACTGATCGATGACTTCGCAAAGCGTATCCGGCACGCCCTGCTGCGGGTCAAGCAGGCGTTTGAGCGGTGTCGGCGTTTCATTGACATGCTTGTAGAGGATGACATTGTCATTCGAGCCGGTGAACGGCTTTTTGCCGGACAGCATCAGATAGAACATGACGCCGAGCGCATACACGTCGGTACGCGTATCAGATATGCCGTTCAGGATCTGCTCTGGAGACATATAGGACGCGCTTCCCACGAGTTGTTGCTCTTTGGTGAGTTCCTCGCCGCCTTGCGCGAGTTTGGCGAGTCCGAAGTCGAGAATTTTCACGTAATTCTTCTCGCCTTCGAGTTCGCACAGGACGATGTTGGCGGGCTTGATATCGCGGTGGATCAGGCCGAGTTTGTGAGCCTCGCCGATGCCTTTGAGGGTCTGAACCGCGAGCGGAAGAAACTGGTCAAGCGTGAGCGCGCCATGCGTTTTGAGGTATTTGCTGAGCGTTTCGCCCTGCGCGTATTCCATGACGATATAGGCGAGATTGCCGTCACGCCCGTAGTCGAATATCGTGACGATGTTGGGATGCTGAAGGCGGCTCAGGCCTTTGGCTTCGCGTTCAAAACGACCGACGGCGTCTTCATCGTCAAGCAGTGCCGGGTTCAGAACTTTGATGCAGACATTCCGTCCGAGATTGGTCTGTGTCGCCAAATACACGACACCCATGCCGCCCTTGCCGATCCGCCGGACGATCTGATAACGGCCGGAAATGATTTCGCCTTCGAGATCATCCAGGCCGCGATGTTTGCGAGTCTGTTCTTCCATGTCATCCATCTCTGACGGGTGAATTGTGTAAACCGGAGCGTTCTCTGAGGTCGGGCAGACGCTCTCGCATATCGCCGTGTGATCCATATCGCACGACGTGTCCAGAATGTCGTTCCGGTCTTCGATGGCTATCGTTCGTTCATCATCGGACGTTTCAGTCGATGCTGTATTCACGATAAGATCCTTTCAGAGCCACCATGTCTCCAGCCTAATTAATAGAATGTATTGATATCTTTTGACAAGATTAGAGGCGAGGTTTTGCGAAAAATTTGAGACGATCTTTGGGGGGCCGCGCTATCTGCCGAGGCAGATACGCGCGGCATACGCGTCTATTGCCGGGGCGCTTCGCTTCCGGCAATACGACGCTCAGACACTCGCCTATCGCCTGCATTTGCAGGCGATACGGCTCGCTTGTGCTGCGCACACACGGTCAGTCAAAACATCCGGATTCCGCGAGGTAATCGGTCAACGCTTGCGCGCTGTCGTCGATCCTGAATGAGAGGCGGCTGTCGGAGGCTCGTGTATTCATGAGCGCCTGAATGCTTGCGGTCAGTGGTCTTTCGCTGGCGGTCGCCAGACCGTCGATATGCGTGACTGGCATCAGGCCGCACGCGGTGCCCGTGATAAAGACTTCCCGGGTCGGTCCGATAAAGTCCGAGATCAGCATCTGGTCATCCTCGATCACTTCAAAGCCGAGCTTTTTCGCCGTATCGATGACAAAATTCCTGGTCAGTCCGATCAGGGCATATCGGGCGGCAGGAACTTTGAGCAATTTCTTGTCCCCAAGCTGTTCGGCGACAAAGATATTGTCTGCAGTCGCTTCGGCGACATAGCCGCGATCCGTGAGCATGATCGTTTCGAGCGAGCCTTTGGCGCGAGTTTCGAGGAGCGCCAGGACGTTGTTGAGGTAATTGTTCGTCTTGATGTTCGGGTCGAGCTGGGCGGGGCCGTTTCTGCGGATCTTCCGGGAAACGGTGACATCGATGCCGTGCTCATATCGCGATTTCGGATAGAGGGATATCGTCGAGCACACGATATAGAGCGTGGGGGCGATACATTTGGCTGGATTGACACCGAGGTTGCCGATGCCGCGCGTCAGCACTGGTCTGAGGTAGGCGCGTGTGCCGTCCGGCCCGATGGCGATCTGGCTCAGTGATACGATGATCTCGGCGAGCTCTTCGCGTGTATAGGGGAACACGAGCTCGAGTTTTCGGGCGGATTCGAGCCATCTGTCGAGGTGCTCTCGCAGCATGAGCACGCGCCGGTCATCGATGCGGATGCCCTCAAATACGGCATCGCCGTAAAGGTTGCCGTGATCGAGCGGGCTCAGACCCGCCTCGTTGAGCTTGAAAAAACCGTCGCGCCTTTCAAGGCCTGAAGCATCCGTAAAACTTCGGACACCGGCGCGTTCCATACAGAACGGCGTGATGCCCTGGATATACGGCATGCTGAGAAAAACACGCGTGTGATTCACGATTTTGGTGAGTTCTTCTGCGACGAGGTGTGGGTTGTTCAATGTGATTTCCTTTCGTTGTTCAGGTCGTGGCGGTGCCGGATGTCCAGTCCGGCTGCGCGCGCACTAGATAAAAACATCGGCCGATGCCGGACATGCATCGCGGATGATCAGCTTGTAAACCGTGGATGTGCCCGTCTTTTCTCTGAGCATCTCTCCCACGAGATTCAGCGGCTGACTTGTGAATTCTGAATACGGGATGGCGGGCGTGAACCAGAGGCATTTGATGTTCGTGTCCGCGATGGTGGCTGAGAACACCTTTTCCTTGAAAATCCTGGGGTTTGACATGCGTGCGTTCCGGATGCAGATCATCGGTTTGGCATTTTGTGCGCCGCATGGTTCCAGGCGTTCGAGTTCATCGAGATCGTGTGTGCTGATCTTGGCAGGCGTGCACATGACCGCAATCTCGGTGACCGGGATTTCGGGTTCGCCGTGGAGTTGTTCCTGGGCATTTGCATTCAGGCCCGCGCAGAATGATTTGAGGTTTTTGCTTTCGCACGAGAAGCCTGCGGCTGCGGCATGTCCGCCAAATTTGGTGAGCAGGTGTGAAACAGATGTGAGCGCTTTGACGGCATGCACCCCCGGTGTGGATCGAATGCTGCCGGTAACCATGCCTTCTGCGCTGATGGTCGCGACTGCGACAGGGCGGTTGAAGCGTTCGCGCAGCCTGCCTGCAACGATGCCGGCGATACCGCTGTGCCAGCAAGGGTCTTCGGGAAGGGCGATGACCAGGAACGGCGAATCGTCCGCCTTCAGCATCTCGGTGGCATGCTGGACCATGAGCTCCTGTATGGCCTGCCGGTCATCGTTCATCATGTTGAGCTGTGATGCCAGACCGGCTGCAATGATACTGTTCGGGGCGTTCAGAAGCTCGATGATCAGATTGGCAGATGCGAGACGGCCGGCTGCATTGATGCGCGGACCAATGTTATAGCCGATGGTCGCGCTCGTGATGGCGCCTGGGAGGGCGCGCGATACGTCGAGCAGCGCTTTGAGACCTTGCCTGTGCGGATCGCTGTTCAAGGCCTGCAGGCCAAAGGTGACGATGGCTCGGTTTTCTGGATCGCGCAATGATACGACATCGGCTACGGTGCCCATTGCCGCGAGTTTCATCATGCTGCGGATGAGCACGCTGGCTCTGGGGGCGTTTTTGAGCATGGCTTGGGCAAATTTGAGCGAGATGCCGCATGCGGCCAGCGATTTGTTCGGGTAGTTGCAGCCGTTCTGAGGCGGGCATAACACGGCATAGGCTGAATCGGGAATCCCGGCTCCGGGCGGAAGATGGTGATCGAGCACGATCACGTCGATGCCGTGCTGGGCTGCGTATGCGATCGATGCTTCGTCGCGGACACCGATATCGGCGGTCACGATCAGGCCGATGCGGTCTGACACCGCTTTCTGTGCGGCTGCCATGGAAAATCCGTAACCTTCGACCTTGCGATCCGGAATGTGGTAGCTGACCTCTGAGGTGCCGCAGATCTTTAGCGTGCTCTGGAGAATCAGCGAACTCATGGTGCCGTCTGCATCATAGTCTGTGACGACTCGGATCTTTTCTTTGCGGTCGATCGCTTGCTGGAAACGCTCGACGGCTTTCGACATGCCGAGCATCAAAAACGGGTCATGCAGGTCTGAGAGCGAGGGCGTGAGAAAATGCTCGATCTCCGCGCCGGCTGTGAAACCTCGGAGGGCTAGGCAGGATGCAAGTGCCCGGCTGACGTGGTTTTGGGCCATGATCTCATTGATGCGGTTCTCGTCTGGCTGATAGCGCCATTTGGCTCCGCAAAACGACAAACTTGGCTGTTTTTCCATAAGGATCTCCTGGTCTGTGGCTCCGGAAGAGTCTTCCGAGAGAGCGGTGTTTATTGCGTTGTGACATGGATTGCAACGTTCTTTAAAAAAGTTGATTCAGCACATGGGGACTGTTCCAAGCGTAACCACATGGGGGATGGATTGACCCGTGAGGGCTCTGGTGGAAGGGGAGGCGCATGCGCGCTTCGCGATGTCGGCTTTCGGAAAACGGCTCACCAGGTCTGTAAATCGATTTGCAAGCGCACAGCGCGCGTGCCAGAATGATGGTCTGGGGTGGGCTTGGTGGCATGCTGGGAGACCTCCGGCCAATCTGATGTATCATGGGAGACGTGATGGGCTCTGAATTGAGGACAGTGCTGAACGGGGAATGCTTTGCGCCGCTATGGCAGGCATATATGGCGATTTCAAGGCTGAAATGGCGTGACCTGATGCTTGCCGGTATTGCATCTGGCATGTCTGAGGCGACGGAACGGCTTTATCTGGATGTCTGTCGCCCTTATTTTTCAAGCATCTGGGGTATGCCAAAGCGTGAACATACGGGGGCGTTGGAGGCGTTTCTTGAAAGCCTGATGCATCCATCGGAACATATCTTGAGCGGCATCAGCACATCTGGTGAGGCTGCGGGCTATGCGATGCACGGCGTTGCATCCGTCCAGGTGCCTGATGCGCTCGATGCGTTTCTGGGGCTTGACCACGTCGTTCGCACTGGCTGGACGCGTGTGATTCCGGCATTTGCGGACGGCTTGGGAACCGGCGTGGAAACGGTGGATGAGCACAGCGTGAAGACGGCTTTTCTGGCAGGCATGATGGCTCCTGAGGCTTTTGGGTGGGCTTTTTTGATGGGGCTCGTGCATGATCATGCAGAGCTTGTCGTCGGGGATCTGACACCGGGACAGGTGCGTGACAGACGAAAAAAAATGGAGACCGAGTGCTCGGCATACGGAAAAATGCTTGATGAAAGCGGACTTGCGAAGAATATTACCGCACGGTTGCGGCTGGCTTTTTTTGAGTGTATGGAAGATCGCACGCGCGTGGCGCATTGTGTCCATATCGCGGATAAACTGGACATGGCGATGCAGGCGATGCTGTACGAGCGGCAGACCAGTATCGATCTTGAGGAGTTTTTGGATTCATCCGAAAGCGTGTTTCGGAATTATATGCCTAATGGTGCCATCTGATTTGGGTTTGTGACATCCGAGGGTGATTTTTTTTGATGATTTACGTGGTCTTGACATGAAAATAATGATTACCGGCGTGGCCGGCTTTATCGGATCGCACTTGCTTTCCCACTGTCTGAAGGCAGGACATAGCGTCGTAGGTGTCGATAATTTTCTGACGGGGAAGATGTCGAACATCGAGGATGTGCTCTCTGAAGGCGCGGATTACGGGCAGCGATTTGAGCTTTTGAAGGAGGATATTCGCCATCTTGACGTGATGATTCAGGCCGCACACGGCGTGGATCTGATTTATCACGAGGCGGCGATCGGCTCTGTGCCCTGGAGCATTCGTGACCCGATGCTCGCGCATGAGACGAACCTGACCGGCTTCTTGAATATCCTTGAAGCGGCGAAAGCGAATCATATTAAGCGTGTCGTCTATGCGTCATCGAGTGCGGTATTCGGGGATTCGGAGCGCATTCCGGCACTAGAGGGCGAGGAGGGGGCGTGTCTGTCGGTCTATGCATCGTCCAAGCGCGCACAGGAAATCTATGCGGAGGCGTATGCGCGATGCTATGGGCTTGAGATCATCGGGCTGAGGTATTTCAATGTTTTCGGGCGCAGGCAGGATCCGAATGGCGCGTATGCCGCTGTGATTCCCAGATGGGCAAAGGCGATGGCTTCCGGCGTGCCTTGCACGATATTCGGGGATGGAAGTGCCACACGCGATTATTGCCATGTCTCGAATATCGTTCGCGCGAATACGCTCGCGGCAGAAGTCGCGTTATCCGGCACTGGGGATGCTCTGGCGATGAATATCGGGTGCGGCGCGGAAACTTCCTTGATCGAGCTTCACGCGATGATGGCAGAAAAATTTGAAGAAAAATACGGTATCCGAGTGCTTCCGGCGCGTCATGAGCCTGTTCGCATGGGGGATATCGAGCGGTCTGTGGCGGATATCTCACGCGCTGAAAGGATTTTGGGCTTTAAGCCTCAGTTGAGCGTCCGTGAGGGCGTTCGTGAGTTGATTGATGCAGAACATTTTGACATAATCACGCAGTGATCCGTCATGGATCATCGTTCGAGTTTCTGACGCTGGACGTTTGTTTGTGTTTGGGTCGTCAGTTTTTTTAAGGAGCAATACTTATGAAAAAAAGTTGGATCGTCGCGTTTGCGGCACTCTGGATTTTGGGCTGTTCAGACGGAGACAACCAGAATCAGAATGATTCCGATTTACCGACACCAGGCAGTTCTTGCGGTAACAGCGTCATAGATGCGGGGGAAAAGTGCGATCCGCCAGGGGGCGCCGTGATATGCGCGATGTTCGACGGCACAAAGACGTGGGAGGCAGACGGAATCGCCAAGTGTTCTGCGGATTGCAAGACGATCGAGATCAATACGTGCAAAGAGGCCGCCGTGACCTGCGAAGCGCAGGGCAAAGTGACCTGCAACGGTCAGTGCTATGACAAATGCGAAGGCGGCAAGGATCGTCTGGAAGACTGCACGTGCCCGAGCGATGATCAGCCCGGCCAGACCTGCGAAGAACAGGGCAAGGTGACCTGCAAGGGTCAGTGCTATGACAAATGCGAGGGCGGCAAGGACCTTCAGGAAGATTGCACCTGCCCGAGCGATGAGCCGGTCACGGGCGTATGCGAGAAAAATGATGACTGCAAGGACACCGAGAAGCCGGTGTGTGTCAAGGGGGAGTGCAAGGCATCCGAGTGCGGCGACGGCGTTGTCTATACACCGGAAATCTGCGAGCCTGGGGTCGATTCGAGTTTCAGCAGCTTCGACTGTTCTGCGCTCGATGATCAGAAGGAATGGAAAGACGGTGGAAAGCCTGGTTGCGCGGATAATTGCATCCTGAGCGTGGGAACATGCGTTGAGAAGGATGAGGTCGTCTCTGACAGCTGCGGGAACGGCAAGCTTGAAGAGAATAAAGGTGAGGAGTGCGAGCCGAAGAAAGAATCGTCCTGGAGCGGCAAGACGTGCAAGGAATTGGCTGGCGACAAGCGATATACTTCGACCAGCAAGGTTGCATGCTCGGAGACGTGCAAGTTTGACACGTCGAATTGCATCGAGGATCTTTGCGGTAATGAACAGATCGATGCACTGAACAACGAAAAATGTGACTTTGGTCTGGATGGCAGCGGAAATGTTATTACAGAGAAAGCTTGCGTCAACATTAATTCCGATCAATGGGGGGACGGCAAGGCCAAGTGCACGAACTCGTGCAAGAAATACGATACGAGCAGCTGCGTGGACAAAGCGCAGACTGGAAAATCCGGATTGTATTATTGCCAGCTGATGCATCCGACGCGTGTGGAATTTACCGATCAGCTTAAAGAACAGGAGATGACGGTTCGGTATGAGATCGGCGGTGATGTGACCGAGGCGAACATGAAAGCGCAGCTCGTCTGGGGTTCAAATCTCAAGGATTATGAGTTGAACTCGTGGAGTACAGCGGATGCCGTTCAGGACAAGACGGGCAAGAAGTTTACGGCAAAGCTGAAAAAAGAAGATGTCGCTTCGTTTGGAAATTCGGCCTATTACACCTTCCGCATCAGCAAGACTGGTCAGGCCAGCGACTGGGTGTATTGCAAGCGCAATGAGGCTAGTGAGTCTGATATCTCGAAAGACAGCGTGGAAGACCAGACGCTGTCGCCGTATTCGGTGAGCAGCAGCAGCCTTTTGAATGCGCATATCATTGGCGAAGCGACGATTTCGAATGTGCCTGTAGGGGATGTGATTGCCAAATTTACGTTCGACAATGCGTCGCAGAGCAAACCGACGGATCCAATCAGTGCAGATGTTGGTTCTGGTACGATCAGAGGTGAGGGTAAGAATTGGGCATGTCCGTCAGAGAATAATACAACTAATTGTTTTAAAAATAATAGTGGGGGTAAATCTTGGCGTCTGAATGGTTGGACGAAAGCAAAAAATGATGCAATTGAGAAAGGCAAACGCATTTGGATATATGGGTTGAACACATCTGGCGTTGAGGATGTTACGCTTGAATTTGAGGTCGGGAAGAATAATGTTGCTAATGCACCTACAAATATTGT
The DNA here is from genome assembly GCA_017555665.1 of Pseudomonadota bacterium. Lineage (GTDB taxonomy): Bacteria > Myxococcota_A > Bradymonadia > UBA4248 > UBA4248 > UBA4248. The sequence continues at coordinate 11,466 of JAFZFY010000146.1, forward strand.
CGTGCGCCGTTCGACGGATGGTGAGACGTTTGTGGAGGAGAGGGACATCGTGCTGTCAGCAAATGATAAGGAGTTTGTAAATATTGCCACGGACTTGAAAGGAAATGTGCCAAATCTTTATATCGAGCTCATTCCTTATGGCAATCCGAAGACGACTGGTGATCAGCTGAACTTCGATAATTTCGTGGTTAAGAAGGCGAAATGATTGAGTTCGGCGCAAGCCGTGTGTAAAGCCCGCGATCGCGGGCTTTTTTTTGTCATTTGGGGGGCGTGGGGCGGCGTATCGGGCCGGATCCCCGATAGCCGCCCGCCATAGAGACGTGT
>JAFZFY010000147.1 GCA_017555665.1 Pseudomonadota bacterium
AATGTCGGGAACTGAAAACCAAAGCTCATTCAATGTCCTCAAAGGACATTGAATGAGGAAACAGCTAATCCAAACAAATAAGACGTAAGGCTTGACAACGGTCACTACATATCAGAGCCGTGTCGTGACACGGCTCTGAATCATGTCGTGACACGGCTCTGAATCATGTCGTGACACGGCTCTGAATCATGTCGTGACACGTCGCTTCTGGCGAGTACGTAAACGCAAAAGGCGATGCCGTGTCAATCGCTAAAATGCAAAAATTTCAAAACGTTATCAGCCATTTACAGCACAAATTACATTCGATATCTACGCATCAGCGACTTCACCATACCCGTGTTTGCAGGGTCGTGATAGCGCAGGATTGCCTTCTGGCGTTCACGATCGTTCCGTGAACGCGCGCACCAGATCGGCTCCTGCCCTTCAATCGGCAGATACGGCGTATATCCTGTGTAATACATCGTGGTTGCGGCGCTCATCGGGGTCGGCAGAAAACTCTGCACCTGATCGACAAACATGTGGCGGTCCATCAGCCACTTCGCGACATCGAGCATCTCGCGCTCCCCGCATCCAGGAAATGCCGAAATAAAATAAGGGATGATGTACTGTTTTTTGCCGCATTTGCGCGACGCGTCCAGATAGATCTCGCAGAAATCGTCAAAAATCCGAGCATTCGGTTTAAGCATCAGCGACAGGACATGATCATTCACATGTTCCGGCGCGATCTTCAAAAAGCCGCTCGTATGGAATTTCGCGAGTTCCTGAATGTACTCCGGCGAGCGCAGCGCGAGGTCATATCGAACTCCCGACCCGATAAAGACATTCTTGACTTCAGGCATGCCGCGTATCTTTCGATACAGCTCGATCACCGGCGCATGATCCGTGTTCAGGTTGCGGCATATCTTGGGCACCAGACAGGACGGCCGAACGCACTGCTGACAGAGCGACGGATCTTTGCCCCCCATCCTGTACATATTCGCCGACGGCCCGCCGATATCGCTGATCGAAGCCCGGCCTTTAGAAAACTCAGAGCAGATCTGTCTGACTTCCCGGGCGACGCTTTCTGGCGAGCGGCTCTGAATGACACGCCCCTCATGGGCAGCAATCGAACAGAACGCGCATCCGCCGAAGCAGCCGCGCATGATCGTGACTGAAGTCCGGATCATGTCATACGCCGGGATGCGCTCGGTGTAACTCGGATGCGGTTTGCGCGAAAACGGAAGATCATACACGGAATCGAGTTCCGCCGTAGTCAGCGGCTCTGGAATCGGCCCGATCCAGACCTCCCGGTCACCATGTCGCTGAACGATGCCGTGACCGCCCACGCGTGTCTCCAGAATCTGAAGCCTCGATGCCTCCGCAAACGCCTTTTTGTCCTTTCTGACCGCTTCGAAAGACGGCACGCGCCGGACATCATATTCGCCACGGCGATCCGGACGCATATCCTCACGGATACGCAGGCTTTCGGGCAACGCGTCACACAGCATCGCGATGCCGGGAAGCCCTTGAAAACGCTCGATCTCCCAGCCGTATGAAAGGCCGTGTGCAATCGTCTCAAGCGACCATTCACCGCTCCCGAAGCTCAGAATATCCGCGCCTGAATCAACCAAGATTGACGGCATCACCTCGTCTTTCCAGTAATCGTAATGCGCCATGCGCCTCAGGCTCGCCTCGATCCCACCGATCACGATCGGCACTTCCGGCGCAAGCCGCCTGCATGCCTTCGCATACACCGTCACCGCCCGATCCGGACGCGCCCCTGATTTGCCCCCAGGCGTATAGGCATCGTCGTGACGGCGGCGTTTCTCAGAGGTGTAATGGTTGACCAGTGAATCCATATTCCCCGAATTGATCCCCCAGAACAGCCGCGGGACCCCCAGCGCAAGATAATCCCCGTCCGATTTCGGCTGCGCCACGACCCCCACCCGAAAACCCTCGTTGTGAAGGTATCTGCCGACGATCCCTGTCGAAAAAGCCGGATGATCGATATAAGCATCCCCCGAAACAAGAATAATGTCGCACTCATCCCAGCCGAGTGCGTCCATCTCTTCGCGGCTCATCGGCAAAACCTCTGCCACGCCAAGCCTGACTGCCCAAAATTTCTTATGTGTATGAAGCACTTATGACCGCCTTTGTGTTTTTTTTCTATTCGTGCGCGGCTATGCGTTGCATACGCCGCGCAAACGACGTTCCGCAGAACGTCGTCCTTCGCGCCTATTGCCTGTGGCAATACGGCGCTTCTCGTGCGTCCTATCGGCCAAGCCGATACGGCCGCACATATTGCCCGACCATCGACAGATGCGCAACCCATCTAAATAAGGCCGCCCACAAAAAAAGCCCGGAAAGCTCCGGGCCTTTTTCAACGGTTAAAACCTAGAAACGCATCAATCAGGCATCTTGATGCCACGAATTGACAAGCTCTTGAGATACATGCCGCCAGTCGGCTTCTTGTCGGTATCCTTGCCGTTTCCTGAGAAACGAAGGTTCGGCGCTGCCAGGTCGGCGAGCGGGAACACGATCTCGCCAGAATATTTCCACGTATTGGCTTCGGACCCGAAGTTGGCAAGCACGCCGACGAGCGTATCGCCATCATAGAGGGAAACCGTCATGTTGTTGATAGAGGACGAATTGCGGCGATAGTTGAAGAAAATCGCGACGTAGTCATACTTACCGACGATTTCAGGATCGGCCGCGAGAAGGTCATATTTGACATAAGCGGCAGTATCCGCCGTGCCATTTGCGTTCGCTTTGCGGAACGTTCCGAACTGGATCGACGCATACTGCGAATCTGCATTGTATTTCGTAGAGCCAATGCTTGCGCTGACGGACACGCCAACGGCATTGAGCGCCTCCATATCCTGCTGCGACGCGGTGAGAACGGTCGTGATATCGGTGACCGTGAGGTCATCACTCGTGTAGCGTTTGCAATCAGATTTGAAATCGCAAGCTGCCGAGCAGCTGTTATTGCCAATCCAATAGGCATTTTTATTCGTGATATCCGTGAAATAGACCTGTTTTCCGGAGTCATGGATATCATAGACGCATGCGATCGGCATATTCGGGAGCAGGCTTGTATCGCAGAGCTCACCCTCGCCATCATAGAGGATGCTGTTGCCGCAGGTCGAGGGAACATCCGTGGGAACGCATGATTTTTCGGCATCAATCGCGCAGCCAGCTTCGACACAGACCAGCGTGTCTGCCGGTTTGTAACCATCGGGGCAGGTCACGGTCGCACCGGCGGCAATATGCTCGCCGTCGCAGGCTTCGCCGTCATCGAGGTTGCCATCGCCGCAGGTGCCGGCATCGATCTTCTTGCATGATTTCTCAACATCAATCGCGCATCCGGCTTCCACGCAGACCAACGTATCGGCGGGTTCATAACCATCGGGGCAAGTCACGGTCGCGCCGGCGGCAATATGGTCGCCATCGCAGGCTTCGCCGTCATCGAGGTTGCCATCGCCGCAGGGATTTCCCATGGGGATGGTGCAAGACGCTTCAACATCGAGCGTGCAACCGCCGACAGCACATTTGAGTTCGCCGACCATCAAGCCATCAGGACACGTAATGACAGCATCCGAAGAGAACTGATCGCCCTCGCATTCTTCGCCTTCATCGAGGACGCCGTCACCGCACTTGGGATCGGGAACGCACGACTGAGCGGCATCGATCTTACAGCCGTTTGCCACGCAGACGAGCGTTTCTGCGGGGATATAGCCCTTGGCGCACTCAACGGTCGCGCCATCCGCGATATTTTCGCCGTCACAGACTTCGCCGTCATCCAGCGTGCCGTTGCCGCAATTCTCATCAACGATTTCGTTGCAGGAAGCGGCCGTATCGAACGTGCATTCGCTTGTGCAGGTGATCGTGCCGACTTCAAAGCCGCTGGGACAACTGAATGCAGCTGCGGCATCTTCATCGATCTGGCTGCCGTCGCAGACTTCATCTTCATCAAGCGTGCCGTTGTTGCAGCCGCCCGTGGTCTGACGGACACAGCTTGTCGAGTCGATCGCTGTGCAGTCGATGCATGCCAGATTGCCCGTGGCACCTTCGCCGGCATAATCCGCACAGGTTTTGCCATTGAAATTCGTGCTGTCGCATGCTTCGCCGTTGTCAATCACACCATTGCCGCAGTTCACGGCGGCCACACAATCAGTGGTCACGACCGCGCAGTTGACGCATTTCACCGTTCCAGAAGCGTTTGCGCCATAGAGCGTCTCACATGAAATATTCGGATCAGCAAACTGAGAACCGTCACACGCCTCATTCGCATCAAGCACGTTATTGCCGCAGGTCGCGGTAGCTGAAGAGGCTGTGCATGATCCCTGCGTCAGCGTGCAGAGCGCTGAACAGCCCGGTTTGCCGGATATCCAGGCCTTCGTCGCGTCAAAATCGGAACATGTCGTCGTATTCGCCACTACGGTGTCACAGATCTCGCCGATCTCGATTGTTCCGTTGCCACACTGGGCTACATCTTTCCAAGGCTTGGATTCATTACATCCGATCAACGCGGTAACAGCAAGCGCACATGCGCAGAGAACAAGATTACGTCTATTCATAAACTGAAACTCCTTGTTAATAATGAACATGCGGCACCATGGCGTGCCACACAAAGACCGACTATTATAGTTAAATTTGGAAACCAGTTCAATACAGAGACACCCCTCTGGTGATTTTTTGTATTATGGCCCGGACTGCCGCTGACTCGGTGAACCGGGGATGCCATTTCTCTTGAAAATGCAAGCGATGCATGCATCCAAAGCCGTGACATACGCCCTGTTGTCGAGTGCAAGGATCTGCGCCTGACGGATCACGCCGCGCCGTGCAGGACTGCCTGGCATCGCAATCACTTCAGGGCGAAAAGCCTTGCCCGGCTTGCGACTGCCCCGCCGCCCTCCCGCCGGCAATCCAGAACACGCTTTCGGATCGCGCGGCGACATAGACACACAAAACAAAATCAATAACGCGTGACAATTTCAAACAGTTGGAGTAATAAACATACGGTATTTAGTTTCGGCACCGTATGCGTAACTAATGCACAATGGCATAATTCATCAGCAGCGCGTTCTGCTGCATAAGGTTTTCGGAGGACAAGGTTAATATGGATTACCAGGACGGAAACGGCGAGGGCTTGTTTGGGGCAAGAAACGAGAACTCAGTACTTTTCTCTCTCGACAGTCTGACTGCAATGGAAAATGAGCAGAGCGGCCCTAGTGACGGCGCGTTTGGACCGTCAGGTGATGCTTCGGGGCTCATTGACCTCAACACTCTGTCAAAACTGAGTGCTGGTGCCTCCGTTGAAGGCGTCGGTGAAAACAATGTCATGGAAAGCATGGTCTTCAATGAGGTCAGCACAAAAGAAAAACGAAGAAACCTCTACCTGATCATCGGTGTCATCGTTCTCCTCATTGCGGCTGCGGGGGTGGTCATCTTCCTGCTCATCCGCAACTCTGACAAAGAAAAAGAAGACATGATGGCCCAAAGTCAGACAAAACTTGCTGACGAACAGGCAAAACAGGCCGAGCTTGAGAAAAAACTGGCCGATCTCGAACAGCAGAATGCTGAACAAAAAGCCGAACTTGCGAAACGCAAAGTCAGTGAAGCCGACATCCAGAAGGCTCTCGAAAAAGAAAGAGAAGCCGCTAAAAATGCCGCCTTGGGTATCGCCGAGCAGACTGGCGAAAATAAGCCGAAACGTTCTGGCGGTGGCGGCAGTGCTGCTAAAGGTGACGCTCCGGCCGCAGATGCTGCGCCCGCGCCCGCGCCTAAAGCCAAAATTATCGAAAAAGGCGTCCTCGTCACTGCCCTTAAAGATGCCACCACAAAAGCTGCAAAATGCGGCAAAGGTGGAAGCCTCACCGTCTCTTTCAATATCAAGAACGGTTCCGCTACAAACGTCACGGCTGCGGGCGGCTCATTCGCGGGCACGGCAACTGAGAAATGCATCCTGACCGTCTTCCAGAAATATAGCTGGCCGGATGGCAATGCCACTGGCATCAAATATCCCGTCAAACTCTAGTCTTTACCGAATAAAAAAAAGCGCGAACATGGTTCGCGCTTTTTTTTTGCGATGTTATGCAAGCGTGGAGATAAACCGAACGGATAGCATATCAGTCGCCCTCAAAGGGCGACTGCGTACAGTCCGGGAAAGTGCGTAATGCGCCCCCCGGATCACAGAATTGCCCCCAAAGGGGGCAACGAAACATGGTCACGGAAACAGAACCAAACTATTTGATCTTCATACCAGGTTTCCAGTTGTCGATGACGGTAACTGAAGATGCATCCCCAAGAAGATTGGCAAATCCGGCAAATAATTTGGCAGCAGTCCCCTTCTGAGCGCCTTCGTTGCTGCGCAATTGACTGTTCAAAATCTGCCCCTTTTTGCCCTTATAGAGTTCCGGATACTTCAAATTCAGATAGATGCGTTCCACTTTGTCGGTCATGAATACGAGAACGGATATGGTTTCGTCTTTATCAATCGCTTCGACAATGCCGATCATAGAGTGCCAGTCGTTCCATAGACCGTCGCGATTCCTGTCGACCGTGTTGTGGAAAAAGACGAGATCTCCGATCGCGGGTCTGGTGCCCTGATAGACAAGTTTTTTAGCAAATGCGAACTGATAGAGTTCGGCAATCGTGTTCCCAGTGGCATTGAGATCCACGCCATTGAGCATATAAACGGCCTTGACATAACTAAGCGATAACGCGTGCGGTGCAGGCGCAGTCTCAACATTCGGTGAAACAACCTTGCCCTGCTGATTTGCGGCGAGACGCGTGCCGTCTGGCGCCACGGCTTTCGCCTGTGCCTTGACTGGCGCGGTCTGAACGTCATGCTTCGGTGCGGCTTTTGGTTCAGCCTTGGGCGCGGCGGCTATGGCGGCTTCGGCTTTCGGTTCAGCCTTGACTGGCGCAGTCTGAACGTCATGCTTCGGTTCGGCTTTCGGTTCAGCCTTGGGCGCGGCGGCTACGGCGGCTTCGGCTTTCGGTTCGGCCTTGACTGGCGCAATCTGAACGTCATGCTTCGGTTCGGCTTTCGGTTCAGCCTTGGGCGCGGCGGCTACGGCGGCTTCGGCTTTCGGTTCAGCCTTGACTGGCGCAGTCTGAACGTCATGCTTCGGTTCGGCTTTC
>JAFZFY010000148.1 GCA_017555665.1 Pseudomonadota bacterium
CTGTATAAATTCTCATGAGACTGATCAATGAATTCATTATTGAGATATCTCCAAACTCTTTTACTATTTATTACGCCGAGAACTTTGATGTCCTTTGAAGAAATAGCTTGTTCTGTAAACTCTTTTATTTTTTCAAAAATGTTATTTCTAAATCTTTTATCTTTTCCATTACTACCAATAGTCATCTCATATAATTTATCTTTTTCATACAATTTATCTAGATCGAATTTATTTTGGTTGTATATTATTTTGCAAATACTATCAACTTTTCCAACTTTATGTAATATTGAATTTAATTCATGAAACAACGTGAAGACGTCAATCGATCCAAATTGTTTGTCCTTGGCATGATATGTAATTGAAACCCCTCCCTTAATATCTGTATTTGGAAACATCTTACTGCTATTCTGTTCATAATGTACTACTTTCAAATGTGGGTCTGCCAACATTCTGGCATTCCACTCTGATGGTGTCGCGCCAGCTCTGAACAAAAAACGTCCCGGAGTAATCAATTCAACAACTTTGCCTATTTTGTATGTCTCATCCATGAATAAATGATAAATTGGTTTGTCGCTCGTACTCGTTCCTGGAGCTTCTTCCTGATACGGCGGATTTCCAATGATATAATCAAATTTCATGGTCTGTTCTCCTTGTTCGCTGAGTTGTGGCATGGTGAACGTTTGAGTTTCGCTTGATTTGATATAAAAACGAATTTGACACGGTTTGGGCATCTCTTTTGGCTTATTGCTTATGCCCATGAGATCGAATAGGTTTCGTTGTGGCGAAGGCGGATCTTCGGCGCATGGCGTATGGCCCGTAAGGCCGTCCATCTGCCAGATGTTCCATGTAATGATTTCGATGATCTGCAGGCTTTCTTTGTGCGTGGGCTTTCGATGACAGATATATTCGAGATATTCTTCGAAAGTCATATATAGATTTAGGCGAGCAATCAGAAGACTGTCGCCTTGGAGTTCGTAGCCGTAAACAGATTTGAAAGCACTTTTGATAGAATTGAGAGGATTACTCTTTTTGCCACTCTTTTCATGGGCAATGATATCATGAAGTTTTCGGTCTAATATGCCTTTGCGCTGTTCAATAGGAATGATTTCGCCAGTTAGAACATCATAGCGCTGCACTAAAAATGGGGCTTCGCCGCATGTAATTTCGAGAAAACGAGATTTTATTATTGCATTCTTTTGCTTTTTTTTTGGGGGATTTTCTTCGTCCTCGTGCCAAATCTCATCGATCATCCGATTGCACACCCATATCGGCGTAAAAACTTCCGCATGAGATTTGGTGCGATCAGACTGAAGTTCAAGCGCCTTTCGCGCGCGGTTGCGAATCACATTTGCGCGTTCGCCAATAATCAGATCTGGCGTGATTTCGTGGTTGCACGCATAAGGTGCACCAAGTTCGGCGTGTTCGTCTGTTGCCCATCTGATACAGTGCCCAGTTGTCTGGTCTTTGAGCAGAGGTTCAAGTAGGCCTAATTGTGCAAGGCGCAGTATTTCATCCTGGATGCCAATCAACATGGGATTGGCTCCTTATGCGGACAGGATGTGTGGCGCGCTTGGCTTACGCTATGGGGGGAGCGACTTGAATTATATGCCCCCCCCCGTTATATTTATGAATTAAATGCAAATTCATCACGAGAGGGCCTAATATTGTTCACAAGTGCGCATCCGATGGGGTTCCACCGTGCCAGCCGTTATTTTTTCATGTTTAGAGTACTGTGTCAATCGCATTATGTGCGGAGAATGCGAGCCGTATGCGCAGGGCGCATAGGCGAGTGCAGGGCGCGTATGCCAACGGCATAGCGCCGCCGCACAATCACTCGCCATTTCGCCCACCTCATGCTATACTCCGCGCATTGGCCAGGGGCATGCCCCTTGACCTGCATTACATGGAGGGCGACATGGGCATCTATATCAATCCAGGCAACGAATCGTTCCGCGTCAAGCGAAATGGAAAATACGTCGACAAATCCGGCCTTATCGGCATGGTGAACCGCACAATTAGTCTGCCAAACAAACTCAGCTGCATCAGCCGCCCACGGCGTTTTGGCAAGTCTTACGCCGCCCAGATGCTCTGCGCCTATTACTGCATCGGATGCGATTCGGCGCCTTTGTTTGACGATCTTGAAATCGCAAAGGATGAAACTTATAAAGCACATCTAAACCAGTACAATATTCTCGCGCTAGATATTGCCGATATCATAGGCAAGTCTAGCCTGAACGATATGCTTTCGTTTATTACAAAAAAGGCATCCGATGAAATTTATAAAATTTATCCAGAGGTAGAACATACAGACGCACTGGCAGATTTGCTCAACAATGCCGTCGAAGTCAGCGGGCGCAAATTTATTGCCATCATTGACGAATGGGATGCCCCCATGCGCGATAGTGACTGTACAGCTTCCATAATCAAAACATATCTTCAATTTTTGCGCAGCCTTTTCAAAAGCAACGCCATCACGGATAAGGTTTTCGCAGCTGCCTATATGACGGGCATTCTTCCGATCAAAAAAGATGGATCGCAGTCGGCCATATCGGAATTCCGTGAATATACAATTTTAAATCCAGGTCAGATGGCACCATATATAGGTTTTACCGAGAACGATGTTCGCTCCCTTTGTGAAGAATTTCACATTGATATGGATCAAATGAAATTCTGGTATGATGGATATAAGATCAAAGGTATCGGCTCCGTATATAACCCCAATTCCGTGATGAGGGCAATTGAAGCAAACGAATTCCGTTCTTACTGGACTGCATCCTCAGATCCCACAAGTTTATTGGAATACCTAAATCTTGACAAAGAGGGGCTCGGCAAGACGCTTATCGAACTTATGGTTGGCAAAGAAGTACCACTGAATCCCAGACGTTTCCGCAATGATCCATCATTGCTCAATTCCGAGGACGACGTGCTCACGCTTCTCACACACTACGGTTATTTGTCTTATGACGAAGAGCGCGAGACCGTACGCATTCCCAATGAGGAAATCCGCATTGAATACGCAGATTCAGTCCATTATGTTACACATATTGAGACAATTAAACGCGTCAAGCGCAGCGTCCAGCTCATGAAAGACACGGCGGATATGAGAGCAGATGCGGTCGCAGCCGAACTGCAAAAAGTACATACCGAAGAATATGGACCACGCCATTATAATAACGAACAATCCTTGCGCGGCACCATAAAACTCGCTTATTTTGCCTATAAAGATGAATATTTACAATTGGAAGAGCTCGCAGGCGGCACGGGTTACGCCGATATTGTATATCTGCCCAAGCGCAATTCAGATTATCCAGCGCTCGTGATCGAACTCAAAGCCCTCGATAAAAAAAATCCCCAAAACGACGCGGATGGCGCAATTGCACAAATCAAAAATCGCAACTATCCGGATATTTTAAAGAATTATACAAACGAAATATTATTGGTCGGCATCAGCTATGACAAGGACGCCCCAGATAAAAAACATACCTGTGTCATTGAGAGCTGGGAAGGATAGTTTGTAACCGCCCGGCGTATGCAGCGCATAGCTGGGCCCAATGTAGACAATATGTAGTGACCTCACGTTGCATCTCTCGTGGATTTACCTGTAGACTGCATCGTGTGAAATAACCCGCGGTAACAGGGTTTACCGC
>JAFZFY010000149.1 GCA_017555665.1 Pseudomonadota bacterium
CGCCGTGTTCTGCTGCGTGATCTTCTGGGCCGGCTGTGTGATGGTGGGCTGTCTGACCGCCGTGTTCTGCTGCGTGATCTTCTGAGCTGGCTGTGTGATAGTGGGCTGTCTGACCGCCGTGTTCTGCTGGGCTGTCTGCGTGATCGTCGGCTGTTGAGATTTGACGAATGCGGGGCGAACGATCGCGGGGGACGGTTGGGACTGTGGCGCGGATGCGGGTTGCGCTGGCTTGGAGGGGCTGCCTAAACCGAGGGATGCCAGAAATGCTTCGGCTTCGTCGGCGACATCTCTGGTCTTTTGTGCGCTCGCGGCGGTTTCTGTTTGATCAGAAGCCAGGGAATTCTGCGTGCTTTGTGTGGCTATATCGGGGGACTGGTTGCGCTTTGCGCGGTCGAGATGGCGTTTATATGTGCCGTCTTCGATTTCCCGAAGCACTCGGTTCCAATAATTGGAGTAGCTCGTAAATTTTTGAACGCAGGTGCTGACTTTGAATTTGAGCGCCGTGTTTCGGATGTTAAGGCGTTCGAGTTCGCGCATGAGGCGGGCGACATCCATGCGAAGCTGAACGGGAGGCCTTTTTTCCGTGCCTATAAAATACTGTTCATAACAGATGCGGAGCCTTTCGAGTTTGTGGGTGAGATCTTCGATTTTGGCTTCTATTTCTTCGTTTGTGACTCTGGGCGTGTCGTTGGCTTTGGCCATGATAGGTCTCCGCAGATATGAGGGGCTTTATGGCAAGGAATGAGAAATGCGTATCGGGCGTGTCTGGGTTAGAAATAAAAGTTTATGGATGCAGAAAAGATATCATTTTCTACATTTTGAAAATGGTGCTGATAACTCAGATCAAGTCCGAATAAGCCTTCCTGGTGGCGATATCCGAGTCCTGCAGCGAGAACGTGATGCGTATCTGTTTCATACCTGTATCCGATTCTGACTGGGACGAGCTTTTTGAGCACATATTCGACCCCCAGGGCATAGGCGCCGGTTTTGGCAATGTCTGATGCGCTGACATTGAAAGATGCATCAAACATGACATTGAGACCGAGATCGAGGCTTCCGGCCGAGATGCCGGCGGTAATCAGGCGCGGCATGCGGTTCGCGTTATCGCCTGTGATGAGGTTCTGTGCTGTGAATGCGAGGGAGAGCCACGACAGCGGGCGAACGATGATGCCGGCATCCATGCTGAACTGGGAGACCATCTTTTGGTCGTCATATTTGAGATATGTGTACATGCCGGTGACGCCGAGGCTGATCAGGTTGTCCGCAAGCGGAACGCCAAGACCGAGCCGGAGATGCGCCGTATGTTGCGATGCGCCAGGATTTGCATACTGATATAGAAATCCCATGCCTGCGCCCACATATTTGTTGCTTTTCATATCGACGACATTTGTTTCAAAGCCATGACCGCCGATGTTGTGATCGTAAAAATAGGAGGCATCCACCGAATACATCATCGCAGATGTGATCGCGGCTGGGTTGTGCCATACTGCGGCTGTGCCGCTTCCTGAGGCTGACATCGCATTCGCAAGCCCAAATCCGCGTGTGGAGGTCAAAATCTGTCGGCTTGTCAGTGTCTCTGAATCTTCAGGTCCGGCCTGACATATTCCGGGCAATAAAATGACAGCCAGAAAAAAGACGATCCATAATGTACTGCGCATGTTCACTCCCTGATGCAGCCAGTGCTGTTTTGGACTTAGAATAAAACAGCGCACTTTTTTATATCGCTTTGCGTTTTGCTTCAAGGAATTCTCTGATTATTTTTATGCAAATGGTGACGGTTCTGCCCATCGACGTTTTCTGAAAATATGGTGGGCATTGCGGACAGGCAGGAGGCAGTAGTTGGCTGCACAGGAACTTTTGCCCTAAGGGGATATAAATATTCGACTGCTTACAGGCGCGACAGGGGTTGAAACGCTCAAATTTAGAGGGCTGCTGAGTGGTAGCTGAACGGTAACTAAAAATGCATGGGAATATCGATAATTCTTGCAAATTGTATTATATGACGCGCCCGTGCCGGCAGGTGTCTGCTGGTGCAGGCATCCATTCATTATCAGAAAGCTGGACCTTGAAATGCTCGTACAGTTGTTGAAATCAAAAATTCATCGTGCAACAGTCACTTGCGCAAATCTCAATTATCAGGGATCCATATCGATCGATGCCAGTCTTTGTCAAAAGGCCGGTATTCTTCAATGGGAGCGCGTGGATATATACAATGTCACCAACGGGGCGCGTCTGAGTACGTATGTGATCTATGGCGAACCAGGGGAAATCACGCTCAATGGCGCGGCAGCGCGTTGCGTGCAGCCGGGAGACAAGGTCATTATTGCCACGTATGCCCAGATGACCGAAGAAGAGGCTTTGTCGCATCAGCCGACGGTGATCCTCGTGGATGAACACAATCACGCCTTATGAAAATAGGACATATCAGCGACATACACTGGCTGGATACAACGGGTGCCAGACCCGGGGACTTTTTCAACAAACGGCTTTCTGGTGCCTTTAACCTGCTTGCAGGCCGGGCCAAAAAACATTCCAAAGAGACTGCCAGGATGGCTTTGGAAATGCTCAGGGATCTGAAAATTGATCACCTTATCGTGACAGGGGATCTTTCAAATCTCGCTTTGCCCGGGGAGTTCTCGGCAGTCAGGCACGTCCTTGATTCCTATTTTGAGGATGCGCAGATGTCGATCGTTCCTGGCAATCACGACTTCTATACAGGCGAGAGTCTCAAAGCGCGTCGCTTTGAAAAGATGATCTATACGCACCGTCCTGGAAATGTGGATCTGGGGACGGAAGATGTGTGGCCGTTTGTAAATGTATTCGGCGATGTGGCGGTGATCGGTCTGAATTCGGCGCAGCCGCGCCCGTGGTTTGTCGCGGCTGGACGGCTGGGCGTGTCTCAGCTTGAGGCGCTTGAGAAAGCGCTGAACCATCCCGAAGTGGCGGGGCGTTTTAAGATCGTGGCACTTCATCACCACCTGTTTCAGGTCGTGATGACCCCGGGGGAATCGCTGCGCCAGCTTGAAGATCGTGCAGAATTGCTCGATATATGCCGCCGTAATAATGTCGGCCTGATCGTGCATGGACATAATCACGACTATACATTCAGATATGTAGAACCGGTGCTCGTCTGCGAGGCAGGGTCGTGCAGCGTGTGCCGTTTTAAACGGGATGTCCGCGCAGGAAAATTCAATATATATACGGTTGAGGAACGCAAGCTCTGCGGCGTGGAGACTTACCGCTATGCAGACGGGGCGTTCGCTTTGTGGCAGTCATATCATTTTGAGGGAGGGGAGTGGCGATGTCGTTGTCCGGACAGGTGATGAATTTCGATTTTCAGTCGTATATCCAGCGCCGCGAGGCTGATCCCGGCCGGAATGTGGTCCGCCTTCAGAATTATGCCTATATCGAGGATATCGAGCATCTGCGGAAGCTTTCGGAACGCGATATCATCCAGATGGGGATATCGCTCGGCCTTCAGGCGTGGCAGATCGCGGACGGCTACAGGCTGCGCAACCGCTCTCGCGCGCTGGGGGGCATGAAAAGCGAGGAACGCATCGCCAAGAATTGGCTGGAAGTGTGCTATGCTTTCGATCATCAGAACCTGCTTCTGAACATCATTCCGAAACAGAAGACGTTTTTTGAAGCGTATGCCGGCAGCGAGGGCGCGTTTTTTGGCATTTCACAGGCGGGATGCGGGCTGCCGAACGGTGCGCAGAAGTTCGTGTTTGGGCGCGGTATCGGCGCGCTTGATAACGGTCATGTGCCCTATTTGACGCTTGGGCGTTTCTTTGACGCGATGACACGCGGCATCTTGGGCAAGGCGAGTCAGATCCCCGATACGTTTTTGCACTGGCGGCTTGCGGCGGATATCACGGAAGACCGCGCCGGGCTTCTGGCGTGCCGTGACCTGAGCGCGGCGATATTTTCAATCATGCACATGCAGCTCGACTGGGAAAGCGACGAGATCATGCGCGAGATCAGGCGCTATCACGAAAAGTTGGATGTCGACTGGGGCAGCCGCGATATCGAGAAGCGCGTGCGCGCGCTCGAGGCGTTTGCCGGGTCGAGCCTCTATCTGCCCTCTGGCGGCAGGGATATCAATGTGGTCGACGAGGAAGTGCGCAAGATGTACGCGGTCTATTGACCAAGAGGAAACGAGAGATGAAACAAGGTGAATTGACCGCATGCCGTGCCCTGATCTGGGATATGGACGGCACGCTCCTGAATACGCTCGATGATATCATCGGGGCGTGTTACGACACGCTGGATGCCTATGGCCTGCCGCGTCCGGATCGCGCCGCGATGATCCAGCTGATCGGCTATGGGGCGCGGCATCTGTGCCACGGCGCGAGCGGGCTTGACGGCGTGATGCTCGATCGGTTCATGAAGGATTATCGTGCGCGTGCGATGCATCGGGACGATCCGAAGACACAGATCTATCCGGGCATTTCTGAGACGTTGCAGTGGGCGCGCGCAAAAGGGCTGTGCCTGGGGATATACACGAACAAGCCGCAGGCGTGGTGTGAGAAGCTGACAGAGAAATTCTTTGGATCGGGCGTGTTCGATAAGATCATCGGCACGACAGCAGAGGGGCTGTTGAAGCCGGATCCCGAAGGGATCTGGCGTATGTGCCGGGCCTGGGGGATCGCGCCGCATGAGGCCGTGATGATCGGGGATTCGCCGGTAGATCACGAGACGGCGGTTCGCGCCGGATGCCAGCATGTGTGCGTGACATGGGGCTTTCGTTCGCGCCAGGTCCTGGAGGATGCGGGGGCGCAAATCCTTGTGGATGATCATGCTGCGCTCTGGGCGCTGCTTGGCGTGCGCTGATGGATGCCGGGCGTATCGCGGCGCGATAGCCCGGCAGGCGAGGCCGTATGCGGCTTTGCCGCATAGGCCGCTGCAGGCAGGCGTGTTGACAGACAGCCTGCCCCAAAAATGAAGGATATGGCTGCCCTTGAGACTCGGTTTGGGCTGCTGCGTGGCCGTGATGGATCTCAGGCGCATTCGGCATCTACCGCGTCTGTGCGCAGTTTTGCCTCCGGGCAACAGCCTTTTGTACGGCTTGCGACGGTCGGCATGGAATTACCCGATGCGTCAGATGCGTTTATGGGCTGAAAAGTGACGCATTATCCGATTTCATGCGTGATAAAGTGTGCAACTGGAAAAAAAATAGGTTAAAAGGGCTTGCGCGTGAGTGCGCCGGAGGCGACAGCATGAATGTAAAAATATGGCTTGCGGCATCTCTTGTGTTGACTGGATGTGCGACGCAGGGAGCGATGAGTGACCGCGATAAAGTGGCACTTCAGAACAGCATTGAGGAGCTTGAAGCGGCGCAGCTTCGCCAGAAGACGAAGATTGCGGGGCTTGAAAAACGTGTGTCGCAGCTTGAGGATATGGTCGCGATGCTGACGCGCCGGACTTCCCTGGAATCACGGGAAGTCGTCAAGATCGAGCCCGAAGAATTGAAAGCGGACAGCCGTTATGAGCGCGTGCTGCCCGACGATGTCGTCTATGATGATATCGTGATTTCTGAGGACAAGAAGCGCGCGTATTTCGGGCGCTCGTCGTCACAGCCGTCCTCGCCTGCCTCACAGCCGTCATCTGCGGCACGACGGCCGTATGATAGCGTCACCGACGAACGTCTGCCCGCCGCGAATCCTTCCAGACCGGATGTCTCGGTCTCCCCGATGCTCGCGTATCAGGAGGGCATCGACCTTTACAGACAGGGAAAATTCGTCGAGGCACGCGCAAAATTTGAGAAGTTTCTGGCCACAAAACCTGAAGAATCCTATGTCGATAACGCGCTGTACTGGATCGGCGAGTGCTTTTATGGCGAAGGCTATTTCCACGAAGCGGCAGAGTATTTCCACAGGATTATCAAGGAATACCCGAATGCGAACAAGGTTCCGGATGCCCTTCTGAAAGTGTCGCTGACCTATCAGAAACTGGGCCGCCTGGATTCAGCACAGGAAATGCTTCGATATCTGATGGATGCTTTTCCGGGAACTGAGGCTGCGCGCATTGGCAAAGAAAAATATCAGGAATTGACATCGAATCCATGACAGGGAAGTTAGGAGAAAAAGATGGTTCGAGTAAACAGAGTATTGATCTGTTCGGTTTTATGGTCACTCGCTTTTGGGGGCGAGGTGTATGCCCAGGGCGCGGCAGCCGGCCAGGCGCAGGGCGGGGAAGCCTCGCAGTCGTCCGAGCGCATCGGCCGTGTGGCCGGGCAGCGCACGTCCTTGCTGAGCGGCAACCTTGTGACCCCTGCGAAGGAGGGAGGCAAGCGCACGCATACCGTTGTGGACGGGGACACGCTCTGGGATCTGAGCGCGGAATATATGTCGGATCCGATGATGTGGCCGGCGCTTTGGTCCTATAATCCGCAGGTCACGAATCCGCACTGGATCTATCCCGGCGATACGATCTATCTGGAACCGAAATCGGAGGAGGCCGCCGAGTTGACGACTTTTGAAGATGAAGGGCCGGTCTCGCCGACGTTTGTGCGCTCGGGCACGAAAGTCCGCGGCACGATCACCGTGCCGGGCATCTATCTCACGGAACTGCCTGAGACGCGCGGACATATCCTGTTCTCGGATCAGGAAAAGCACATGCTCGCGCCGCTTGACGAAGTGCAGATCGATTTCGTCGACATTGAGCAGCGCAAAAATGTCCGTCAGGGCGTGCGTTATACCGTGTTTGAAGAGGCGAAGCCGGTCAAGTTTTCTGAGGGCGACCTCGAACTTCACAAGCTCGTGCGCCTCGGCATGATCGAGGTGATCGATCCGCATGCCAACACGCTTTCCACCGCGCGTATCATCCAGGGCTCGCGCGAGATCGAACGCGGCAACCTGATCATTCCCAATTCCGAGCTCGTCTTTACGATCCAGCGCAAGCACAACCGCAAAAGTCTCGAAGGCCGCATTATCGACACGATTGATCCGATCAGCCAGATCGGCGCGGAACAGTTCGTGATCATCAACCGGGGCTCCGAAGACGGCGTGGAGACCGGCAACCGCTTCGTGATTTTTGAACAGCGCGAAGGCCTCAACCGCCTCGATACCGGCGAGGATGCCGAGACGCAATATGCAGCGGAAGAGCGCAAGAATAAGGAAAAGAACGGGGAAAAAGACGAGGACAGCGATCCCCGTGACAGCCGCATCAAGCATGTCGATAATACCTCGTGGATCTTCGGTTACGAAACGCGCGCGCCCGAATTCCCGGAACGCGATGATCTGAGCGATATCTACGGCGACCGCGAATATACGACGGCAGATCTGCCGCTCCGGAAAGTCGGCGAGGTTCTCGTCATCGATACCAAGGACAAGTTCTGCACCGGCATGGTGATGAACAGCGCGCATGAGGTGATGGTGGATACGCGCGTCGTGCTCATTCGCGGCTTCTGATCGTGAGGGCGGCCGCTATGCCTGACGGCATACGCGGCCTGTGGCGCGCGTCTATGCCTGTCGGCATACGCCGCGCGTGATGCTTGTAAATGCGCGCAAATCGTGATAGGCTGTACGCCGTGTGTGACGTGGCTCCGGGAGCCTGCATGCAGCGTTGCATGAACTGTCACGGACTTGAAAATACCTATAAAAGAAAGCTGGAGTATGAGGATATGGCAAGCGAGCGTCGTCCGTCGGGTTTTGGAAATCATCGTGAGGGATCGCCCCGTTTTGGAAGGGGGGATGTAAGGCGGAAGCGTGAGGGCCACGGCTCTGGCTCGTATGCACATGCGCCCGAAGACCGCGTGATGTATGATGCCGTGTGCGCGGAATGCGGTCAGGCGTTTCAGGTGCCTTTTGAACCGGATGCCGACCGGAGTGTTTACTGCCGCGCTTGTTTTCAGCAGAAACGCGATGAGATGCCGCGCCGTGAGCCGCGCGAATCGCGCGAACCCCGCGAGACGTTTGAGATCGTGTGCTCGCATTGCGGCAAGAAGGATGTCGCGCCGTTCCGGCCGTATCCCGACAGCGTCGTGCTCTGCCGCGACTGCAAAAAGGATCCGAATGTGACGCGCAGCAAGGATCGCGTCTATCACAGGATCATCTGCTCGTCATGCGGCTGCGAGACGGAAGTCCCGTTCAAGCCGGATCCCGGCAGCCGCGTGCTCTGCCACGATTGCCATAATGCCGAGCGCGAGGAGAAAAAGCGCAAGCGCGCGCAGTTTGAAAAGGATCATCCCGCCGGCAACGGCATGGAAGTGCGCATCGAGATCCGTTGCGAGCAGTGCGGGGCGATCGACAGGCTTCCGTTCGCGCCCAAAACACACGGCAAGATCCTGTGCCGTCAGTGCGCGGAAAATCTCTTTGGGGAAGACTGGGCAAAGCGCAACAAGGTCGGGGCTCAGGAATATCCGTTCACGTGCGCGCGTTGCGCTGCACAGGGGTTTGTGCCGTTCAGACCGAAGGAAGGGCAGACGCTGCTCTGCAACCATTGTCTGGAAGAGCAGGCTGTGCTCGGGCACAAGGGCATCGGCAAGCGTCATGATGGCGGGATCTGCATCAGGCGTTCGGATAACAAGGCAGGTGAATCGGCAGGCAGTGCCGGAAAAGAAGACGGTCAGAAATCATGAAAAGATCAGCGATTGCAATCGTGGCGTTTTGCGCCTTTTGTCTTGCCGGATGTGCCCCGAAAGAAGCGGCAGACGGCAAGGATTCCCCGAAGCCTGTGGCGGATGCGCCGCAGGCGGCAAAAGACAGTCAGATCGATCCCGAACAGCTGGCACGCGACCGCGCACAGGCGACAAAGCTCCTCGAAGACGGTCATGTCCTGCCTCCCAGGGTCGTCGAGCATTTTGACGTGATACAGACAAACGATCGCCTGAGTGCCGAAGACGGCAAGCGCGCATTCGAGTTCAGGAAGACGGCTTTTCGGCATTGTTACCGCAAAGCACTCGCATATGATCTCGAACTTCGCGGCTCGGTAAACATGACGGTCAGGCGTGCCGGTGCCGGGCAGGCGGAGGTCTTGGCGTTCGACACGACGCTCGAAGCCGAAGGCATCGAGGCCTGCTTCCGCGAAGCGGCGCGGCAGTGGGTGCTGCCCGAAGGGGCTGAGATGTCATTCAGGCTGGAGTATTCGACACAGGCTGCGCCGACGCCGGATGAGATCCGCAAGGTGATGGACTCGCATGAAGGCCTGGATCACGATCACGATCACGAGGGTCACGGTCACGGTCACGTTGAGGAGGCTGGGGCAGCCGATGAACCGCACTAAGCTTGTCGTGACGGCACTGGCGTTATTTCTCGCCATATTCTGGGCGGTGCCGCGCGAGTGTTTTGCGCAGGAATCGCCGGATACAGGAGATGTGCAGGCGCAGAAGCAGAAGACGGCGCATCCAGCGCTTCGCGGCTTTGCCGAGGCGGGCATGGGCATCCTGTTCGGGACGCTTGCCGGCGGTTCCGGGCTGATCACGGGGCTTTATCTCAATCGCACGGACATCCGGCCGACATTGATCGCGGCGGGGGTGTTCTACCCGGTGGGGATCGCGTCCGGGGCGATCCTGGGCGGCTATCTGACGGATTCGCGATCCAGTTATTGGGAGCCGTTTGTGGGCGCGTTCGTGGGCGCGGGGATTGCGGATCTGACGGCCTATTTTCTAGCGGATGACTGGCCCGTGTTCAGCGCGCTGCTCGTGCTGATCCTTCCGGTTGTGACGACGGTGCTGGCGATGGAGACCTCGCATGCCTGGCGCGTCCGGGAAGAACGCGGCGCATTGGGGTTGCCCGCGCAGGCGCCGATCGAGCGCGCGGTGATGCCGTTTTCTCTGTCGTTTGGATTTTAGCGGATCGGGGCGGATGGGCTGGGCGCCTTGATGCTGATTTGTTTTGTGGATGAAACATGCGCTTGCGGGTATGCCAGGAAG
>JAFZFY010000150.1 GCA_017555665.1 Pseudomonadota bacterium
CATGCGAGGCGAAGCCGAAGCAAAGGCGCGACGGACGGCGCATTTGAGACGAAGGCGAAAAAAGCCGGACGCACGATAAAAACGCGCCGCATGCGAGGCGAAGCCGAAGCAAAGGCGCGACGGACGGCGCATTTGAGACGAAGGCGAAAAAAGCCGGACACGCCGAAAGAACTGTCTGCCAGGCAGACAAAATACTGTTTTTATCCCCCCAAATATCATGTATCGTTGCGCGCCCAAAGCCCCGTCGCAGGGGTGCTTCGAATTGCAATTTATTGAAACAGAAAGGTTTGACGAAGCATGGATCAAGTCAAGAATACGATGAATCAGCTCCTGAACCTCATGGTCAGGCAAAACGCAAGCGACCTTCATATCTCCGCGAACACGCCGCCCAAACTGAGAATAGACGGCGACCTGATCCCGCTCAAATCCGATCCGCTCACGCCCGCCCAGGCGAAAGCGCTGTGCATGTGCGTCATCAGCGAAGAGCAGCGCAAACAGTTCGAGGCCGACAACGAGCTCGACTTTTCGTTCAGCCTGGAAGATATCGCGCGTTTCCGAGGCAATATCTATATGCAGCGCGGCTTTGTATCGGGCGCATTCAGGTTCATCCCGAACAGGATCATGAGTTTTGAGGAGCTCGGCCTTCCGGACGTGATGCGTGAGCTTGCCGAGCGCCCGCGCGGCATGGTGCTCGTGACCGGCCCGACGGGATCCGGCAAATCGACGACGCTCGCGACCCTGATCGACCACATCAACCGGACGTTCAAAAAACACATCATCACGGTCGAAGACCCGATCGAGTTCATCCATAAGAACCAGCAGTCGCTGATCGACCAGCGCGAAGTCGGCACGGACACGGAGAGCTACCACACGGCGGTGCGCTATCTTCTGCGCCAGGATCCGGATGTCGTCCTGCTCGGCGAGCTCAGGGACAAGGAATCGATCGAAACCGCGCTTGAAATTGCAGAAACGGGTCATCTCGTGCTCTCGACACTGCACACGAACAACTGCGCCCAGTCGATCAACCGTATGATCGACGTGTTCCCGGCGATCCAGCAGGACCAGATCCGCACGCAGCTGTCGTTCGTCCTCGAAGGCGTGATCTGCCAGCAGCTGATCCCGAAAGCCTGCGGCCGAGGCCGCTGTGTGGCGCTCGAGATCATGGTCGCCACGCCAGCCATCCGCAACCTCATCCGCGAAGACAAGGTGCACATGATCTATTCGTCTATCCAGCTCAACCGAGGCAAATCGCAGATGCAGACGATGAATCAGGCGCTCGCGGATCTCTGCCTCAACCAGATCATCACAGCCGAGGAAGCGCTCTCTCGCACCAGCGACCAGGTGGAACTCAAGCAGCTTCTTGGCCTGTAAAATCAGGAGACACTCATGCCGACCTATTTATACCGAGCCAAAATCACCAGCACGGGCGCAGTACGCCGTGGCGAGATGGATGCCACGAGCCCCGAGGCGTGCACCCAGCGTCTTCAGGCAAACGGCCTGGAAGTGTACAGCGTCAAGCAGAAGCCGGATGGCATCCCGCCGTTCAAGGTTCCCGGCACAAGCGGTGTCAAGAGCCGCGAGCTCGTGATCTTCTCACGCCAGCTCTCGACGATGATCGACGCCGGTCTTCCGATCGTCCAGGCGCTCGACCTGCTTTCATCGCAGGAACAGAACTACCACTTCAAGAAAGTCCAGCTGGCGATCAAGGCGGATGTCGAGACCGGTATGACGTTCGGCGACGCGCTCCGCAAGCATCCCAAAGTATTCTCGGCCCTTTACTGCTCGCTGGTGACGGCCGGCGAAATCGGCGGCGTGCTCGACACCATTCTGACGCGACTCTGCACACAGCTCGAAAAAGCAGACGCAATGAAGCGCAAGATCAAAGGCGCGCTCACCTACCCGCTCGGCACACTCGCCGTGTCGCTCCTGATCGCGATCTTCATGCTCTGGAAAGTCATCCCGACCTTCCAGGACATGTTCTCGGCCATGGGCAACGAGCTTCCCGGCCTGACCCAGGGGCTTGTCGACCTCTCGCACTGGGTCACCGACAACATCCTTCTCATCTTCCTCACGCTCGTCGCAGTCCCGACCGCCATCGCGTTCGCGCTCAAGCAGCGGCCGATCAAAAAGGCGGTGGACACGATCCTTCTCGACGTGCCCGGCGTCGGGAACGTGATCCGGAAATCGGCAGTATCGACCTTTACCCGAACGCTGGGAACGATGCTCTCGTCGGGCGTTCCCTTGATGGACGCGCTGACGATCGTCAGCGACTCGCTCACAAACATCGCGATATCCGAGGCGGTGCTATTCGCGCGGGCGAGGCTCTCGGAGGGCTCGACGCTTGCCGACCCGCTTCTCGTCACGGGCATCTTCCCGAACATGGTGGTCCAGATGATCCGCGTCGGCGAGGAGACCGGCGCGCTCGACACGATGCTCAATAAAATCGCGGACTTCTATGACGAAGAAGTCGACGAGGCCATCGCGGGGTTGATGGCGATGCTCGAACCTCTCGTCATGTGCGTGCTCGCCGGCGTCGTCGGCAGCATGCTGATCGGTATGTACCTGCCGATCTTCTCGATGAGTAGCGGCGTGAACGGATAACATCGCCGTGTGTTTTGAACCAAGCCGTGAGAGCCACTAGCTTTCGCGGCTTTTTTTGTGCCGTCTGCTATGCCTGCGGCATACGCAGACGCGGCGCGTCTATCGGGCAAGCCGATACGCCTAGCTATTGCGGCTTTTTTTGTGCCGTCTGCTATGCCTGCGGCATACGCAGACGCGGGGCGGCTA
>JAFZFY010000151.1 GCA_017555665.1 Pseudomonadota bacterium
ATCGGCGAAGCCGATAGCCATGTGCTGGCGAGCTGTAGGGGCGGCCCATCAGGCCGTCCCCAAAGCGCACCCCCTGAATTCTTGCTATTTATGTAATGGCTGGCTATGATAGAAACGGTCATCTTTTAAGGGATGAAAGGTGTGTATTGTATAGGCGTGGCCTTGGATAGATTTTTTGGCGTCATCCGGAAGGTGTACAGGTGGTATTATGATTTCGCAAGGCAAGTATTTTGCGCCTCCGGGACAAGAGAAGCAAAATTATCGCATCCATGGCAGTTATAATCCTAAGAATATGCCGTTGTATGCGAAACATGAGGAACTTTTCGGTGTAGGTCAGGATGCCGTGAAGGATGCAAAAATAGATCCATTGTTTAAATGCTCAAGCGAGGGGGTTGGGCGAACTACAACGAGTTCTGGCGTCATGGCGGCGGCGGCGGTGGGTGGTATGGTGGTTTGTCTGCAAATTGGACATGCCAGAAGAGCGTCGGCGGCGGTGCCGGTTCATCCTATGCATTTATAGGAACCAGACATGGTCAGGGAGAGCAAGATGAGAAATATGCCCTCACAGATGTAAGGGGACGATCCCCATATGAGGGGCCTGTTCCAAGGCTTTCTCTTTCTCTCGATGACAAGCATATGATTAAGGGTTTGGAATTGCTTGATAATGAAGCTAGGCGTTCCTGTAATGACTATCCGTGCTATGGCAATATCGGTCATGGCTACGCACTCATCCGGGCACACAGGAAGTAATCGGCCTATGCGCGCGTGCGCGCATACGGCCTTTTAAAGCCGCTATTGCTTCGCAATACGCGGCTTTTTCTTTGTCTTTTTTTGATGTGTGCGCTGTTTGCTCTTATCTTTCAAAAAAACTCAAAAATTAAACACTTGGCTCCAGTCAAACTCGCCAGATTCTTCCGTGCTTTTGGGCCAATGGCTGCACCAGCTGGGGACGCTGGGCGTTTCCACGCGGTCTAAGCTCGGCGTATAGGGCTTGATGTCAAGCACCGGGGAGTCGTCGTCTGCGTCGATGAATGTGACTCGGATGATGCCCTGCGCGATATCGAGGCTGATGATTTCGCATGCCGTGAGGGCGATTGGGTTTGGGCGTGCAGGCGAACGGGTCGCGAATATCCCCATGACATCGGGGGCGCCTTTGTAGGGCTGTTCCGTCTGCAGAATGCTTCGATCTGCGTCATTGTCGCAACCGCTGAACCACCAGATCACGTTGATATGGCTAAACCCATCCAGTGCTTGAAGCCCTTCGGTATATGCTGGATCCAGCTGGATGAATGTGCCGTTTTCGCTGTTTTTGACTTTGCCAATGGCTTTTACCTGAAAATTCATATTGTCCTCCTTGCTTTGGGAATATGCCAGAACACCTGGCATGCAAAGCATAGGACCTCACATCGTGTGAGATAAAAGAGGAAAAATGAAAAAAGTGAATTTTCAGGTCAAGTCAGATTGTCTTTGTTTTAGAGGTATTTGGAGTTCGGTGAGGTATTTGTTTGGATCTTTTTCATTCCATGGGCCTCTGTGCACGATTTGGCGCATTGGGGGTGTCATCTGATATTTATCATTATTTTGTAGCCATTCTGCAAATTCTATATATGCATTCTTGATATTAGAAAAATCGCCATAGACCATCATGCATGCCATCTCCGAAACGGGTTCGGTCATGCGAAATCTAAAGGGATGCTCTGCCTTTCCGCATTTTTTGACTGGGGCGCAAAGCTCGATATCGACATCTCGTTCGCGATATTCAGTGTCATGATAAATAGAAAATGTATTATCTGTGATTTCTATTTTTTGCGCATCTGCAAAAGCAGAGAGTTCATGCCATAATTCGCCTTCGGAATAGTATGATGGGACAGTCTTGCGCAATGAAAGCACCTGATAGGCAGGAATGGCTTTGACAGAAATTTGATAATGAATCTCGTTCTTTTGATTTGTTATGCCGTCTTTGGCAATCGCGAGCTTTCTCAATTTTTCTTGTTCAGATTGAATGGTAAGTTCGATTTCAAGGCGTTTGTGATCGAGCATTTCAAGAAGTGCGCAGTCATCCAACGTCAGCGCTTGCGCAATTTCCGCGACATTGAAACCGCTGTCTCGCAGATAAAGGATTTTATTGAGGCGCGGTATTTGCTCGACTGAGTATAGCCGATGCCCTGTCCAGTGATCGACGACCGCAGGCTTTAAAAGTGCCACCTCATCGTAGTATCGAAGCATTCGTATAGAAACTTGCGTGAGCTTTGAAAATTCGCCTATTTTGAACATCTATTTCGCCTATTGTATATTATGTTTTTGCGCGGTGCATATGCCGTGCTGATGCATAAGGATAATGGGATTGACAAGAAATGGCGAGTTTTGAGGGAAATTGGTGGGGTTTCTGTGTAACTATTCAGCCCATAAGTGTATGGGACAGGCAATAGGCAGTAGAAGGTAGGCAGCAGAAAGCATCACAGGGACTTTTGGCCAAAATTGTGATGGACGGCATGTATCACGCACATCTCACCATGTGCCTGCTCCCCGAAAAAACTCGCCATTTGCGCATAGGCGAGTTATGGTGGATGTCGCCGCTGTTGTGGCGTGTCTGTGCGGAGGTAATACATGGGTATCTACATTAATCCAGGCAACGAAGCGTTTCGCGTGAAGCGGAATGCAGTGTATGTGGACAAATCCGGTCTTATCGGTCTGGTGAACCGCTCGATTGGGATGCCCAATAAGCTTAGTTGCATCAGTCGTCCACGGCGCTTTGGCAAGTCGTATGCCGCCCAGATGCTCTGTGCTTATTACAGCTTCGGCTGTGACTCCGCGCCATTGTTTGATGATCTCGAAATTGCCAGGGACGAAACTTACCGTGAGCATTTGAACCAGTATAACGTCTTTTACCTCGATATTTCCGATATTATAGGCAAGTCTGGATTGGATGAGGTGTTGCAATACATCACGGATGTGGCATCGGATGAACTCTATGAGCAATATCCGGGTATTAAGCGTGCAAATTCTTTGGCTGATTTGTTGGTGAATGCTGTCGAAGCCAGTGGCCGCAAGTTCATCGCTATCATTGACGAATGGGATGCGATGATTCGGGATAAGAAATCCACGGATGACATTCGCTATCGTTTTTTGCAATTTTTGCGCAGTCTTTTTAAGAGCAGTGCAATTACAGATAAAGTTTTTGCCGCGGCATACATGACCGGAATTCTTCCGATTAAAAAGGACGGTTGCCAGTCTGCGATTTCGGAGTTTAGAGAATATACGATTTTGAAACCTGGCAAGTTTGCGCCATACGTTGGATTTACCGAAACTGATGTTCAGAAGCTTTGCGAAGAATTTCATGTGGATATGGCGAAAATGAAGTTTTGGTATGACGGATATAAAATTAAAGACATCGGATATGTCTATAATCCTAACTCCGTGATGCAGGCCATTGAATCCGGGGAATTTCATTCCTACTGGGTCGCTTCGTCCGATCCCACAAGCTTATTGGAATACTTGAATCTTGACAAGGAGGGGCTTGGCAAGACACTTGTCGACCTTATGGTTGGCAAGGATGTGCCCATGAATCCCGTGATGTTCCGCAACGATCCGCTGTGTCTCGAAAATGAAGACGATGTGCTGACGCTTCTCACGCATTATGGCTATCTTTCTTATGATGAGGAATGCGAGACCGTGTGCATTCCTAATGAGGAGATTCGTGTCGAGTATGCGCAGTCGGTCCACAGGGTGACGCATGTGGAGACGATGCAGCGTGTCAAGCGCAGTGTACAGCTGATGAAAGATACGGCAGACATGCGTGCCGATGCTGTTGCTTTGGAATTGCAGCGTGTTCACACGGAAGAATACAACCCACTCCATTACAACAACGAGCAATCGCTGCGCGGCACGATTAAACTCGCTTATTTTGCCTATAGAGATAAATATTTACAGATGGAAGAACTTGCAGGCGGTACTGGTTATGCTGATATCGTATATTTGCCCAAACGGAATTCGGATTATCCCGCGCTTGTGATAGAATTGAAAGCGCTCGACAAAGCACATCCTGAACGCGACGCAGAAGGGGCCATCGCGCAGATCAAAAGGCACAATTATCCGGTCGCCATTCAGAATTATACCAATGAAATACTATTGGTTGGCATCTGTTATGACAAAGATGACCCCGACAAGAAACACACATGCCAAATAGAGTGCTGGCAAGCAGAAGAAGCGGATTGAGCAAAGGATGAGTTGAGCGCATGAGGGGCTATTATGCCTCAGAGGGAGTTATGACATGAGACACATCAACGATATATTATTAGACATTCAGAGTGGGAAATGGCTACGCAACCAGCAAATGGCAGAAAAGTTGGGGGAGGAATACGCAAAAGCCTATGATCGATGGCTAAAAACGGGACATCCGACAGAGGAG